>JAZNDN010000021.1:0-17035 GCA_045588085.1 Eubacteriales bacterium | reverse complement strand
ATGCGCCCTTCTTCACGGTGTTACCGGAAGCGGAAAAACGCAGGTAATGATGAAAACCATCGATACCTGTATTGACAGCGGTAAGCGTGCCATACTCATGGTGCCGGAAATCGCTCTTACACCTCAGACCGTCGGAATTTTCTGCAAAAGATACGGCGAGCGCGTCGCGGTTATTCATTCCTCACTCTCGCAGGGCGAGCGGCTTGACGCCTGGCGAAGAATAAGACGCGGTGAGGTGGATTTGGTTATAGGAACCCGCTCGGCAGTTTTTGCACCGCTCTCGAATATCGGGCTTATCGTTATAGACGAAGAGCACGAGCATACCTATAAATCCGAGCAGGACCCGAAATATCATGCGCGCGACGTCGCGTCTTATATATGCGGAAAGGAAGGTGCGCTTCTGCTCCTTGCCTCCGCAACCCCTTCGCTTGAGAGCTACCACAAGGCTCTTTGCGGAAGTTACCACTTGATAAAGCTTACCGAAAGATACGGTAATGCAACTCTTCCCGACGCGATTATAGTAGATATGCGCGAGGAGCTCAGACTCGGAAACACAACGCCTATAAGCCGACGCTTAGCCGAGCTTCTGGCAGAATGCGGCAGAGTGGGAGAGCAGGCAATACTGTTCCTTAACCGACGCGGCTATAACAGTCAGGTAAGCTGTAAGGCGTGCGGTGAGGTTATAAGCTGCCCGCGATGCTCGGTTTCTCTGACCTATCATTCGGGCGAGGGCGGAGGTAAAATGCTCTGCCATCTTTGCGGATACACCTCACCTGTTTCCAGAGTCTGCCCCGCGTGCTCGTCGGATAAGCTGTCGTTTCTCGGCTACGGCACTCAGAAGGTTGAGGGCGAGCTCGGCTCCTTCCTTCCGGATATGCACGTTATGAGAATGGACGCCGATACCACCTCGGGAAAGCTTGCATACGACAGAATGCTTGAGGATTTCAGAGCAGGAAAAAGTGATATTCTCCTCGGTACTCAAATGGTGGCAAAAGGTCACGATTTCCCAAGAGTAACGCTTGTCGGTGTAGTGCTTGCAGACAGCTCTCTTTTCGTCAGCGACTTCAGAGCGGCAGAGAGAACCTTCTCGCTTCTTACTCAGGTAATAGGCAGAGCAGGACGTGCAAAGGCAGGCGGAATTGCGGTTATACAGACCTATGCACCGAGAAACGAGATAATCCGCCTTGCCTGCCGTCAGGACTATGAAAGCTTCTATGAGGGCGAGATAGCAATACGCCGTGAGCTTGCCTACCCTCCGTTTTGCGATTTGGTTACGCTTACCGTAACGGCAGATAGCGAAAGGGATGCTATGGTTGAGGCTAAATCAGTTTCGGATATGCTTCTTGAGCGTCTTGGCGGTGAGATGGGAAAGCTTCCTTTCACCGTGTTCGGACCCTTCGAGGCGACGGTTTACCGAGTGAACGAAAAATACAGAATGCGGCTGGTAATTAAATGCCGGCTTACAGCAAAAACGAGAAATATGTTCAGAGATATTCTTCTTGAATTTTCAAGGAAAACCGCCGCGGCAACGCTCTCGGTGGATATGAATCCTCTGACGGTGTAGATAAATTAATTCGGCAAGGGGTGTCCCCTTTGCCAAGGGAGATAAACTATGGCAATACTCAATATTGTAAAATTCGGTGACGATACACTGAGAAAGGTCTGCCGTCCGGTAGACGAGATAACTCCGAGAATTAAGACTTTGCTTGACGATATGATACAAACCATGCGCGCGGCGAACGGCTGCGGACTGGCAGGACCTCAGGTTGGAGTGCTTCGCAGAATTGCGGTTATAGAGGTCGAGGAAGGTGTGGTATACGAGCTTATCAATCCTAAAATCATAGCCTACGCAGGTGAGCAGGAAGAGGTAGAGGGGTGCCTGTCCAACCCCGGTAAGTACGGCTACGTAAAGCGCCCGAAATCAGTCACAGTTCGCGCTATGAACCGAAACGGTGAGGAATATGAACTGACAGGACACGACCTGCTCGCAAGGGCAATATGCCACGAGTGCGACCATCTGGACGGAAAACTGTATACCGATATTCAGATTCGCCCCGCAAAAGCCGACTGAGTTTAACAGCGCACATTCGCGCCTTTCCGGAGGTAATTTGTATGAAAATAATGTTTATGGGGACGCCCGAAATCTCGGCTACCTGCCTGAAGCGACTGGTTGAGTCGGGATTTGAGGTTACCTCTGTCGTAACGAGAGAGGATAAACCGAGAAAAAGAGGAAATATAATGATGCCCACGCCTACCAAGGCGTACGCGCTTGAAGCAGGCATTGAGGTATATACGCCCGGCACCCTGCGCGACGGAGCGTTTATGGAAATACTGGCCAAGGAGGCACCGGAGCTTATCGTCGTTGTTGCTTACGGAAAGATACTTCCGAAGGAAGTGCTCGAATACGCAAAATACGGCTGCATAAATCTGCACGTGTCGCTTCTGCCAAAATACCGAGGCGCAGCGCCTATGCAAAGAGCAATTATGGCAGGCGAGAGGGAAACAGGTGTCACGGTTATGCAAATGGACGAAGGACTTGACACGGGTGACGTTCTTGCCGTAAGAAAATTTGAAATAGGTCCCGAGGATAACCTTGAGGATATACACGATAGGTCTGCCGCCGTCGGAGCTGACCTGCTTTGTCAGATTATTCCCAAAATCGAAAGAGGGGAGATTTCCCCGATAAAGCAGAACGGTGCTGAGGCTACCTATGCTGCAAAAATCGAAAAAGAGGATTGCAAAATCGACTTTTCAAAATCAGCGTCAGAGCTTGACTTTATAATAAGAGGAGTTACCCCCATACCCGGAGCCTTCGCGTATCTTGGCGGTAAGATGCTGAAGATATGCCGTGCAAAGCCTATTGAAAAGCGCGGTGAGGCGGGTGCGGTTTCCGAGGTGTCGGGAGTCGGCGCAGGCAGCTTTACCGTAGGCTGCGGTGAGGGCTCGCTTCTGGTGCTTGAGGTTATTCCCGAGGGGAAGGGAAGAATGAGTGCCGGAGATTTCGTCCGCGGAAGAAAAATTGCCGTCGGCGATATTCTTGAATAAAGCAGGGCAGCCCACATGAATGAAAAGAAGAGCACGGCACCTGCCGTGAACCTAAGAAAAACCGTGCTTGAGCTTCTCGAAAGCTACGAGGGCGGGCAGCGGTACGTAAATCTTTTGCTGTCGGCAGAGCGCTTTGGCAGACTTTCAGCCGAGGACAGCGCATCGCTTACGGCGCTCCTTTATACAACCGTTGAAAAAAAGCTGACTTACGATTACTTTATCGGAGCGTTTTCAAAGCGTTCGCCGGATAAAATAGACCCCCGTGTACGAAATATATTGCGTATAGGACTGTGCCAGATTCTTGATATGCACAGCATTCCCGACTACGCTGCGGTTAACGAAACCGTAAAGCTCACGCGCTTGCCGCACGAGCGTTCTTTTATAAACGCGGTGCTGAGAGAAGCCGTAAGGCAAAAGGCTTGCCTCCCTTACCCTCCGAGAGAGAAAAACGAGCTCAGATATCTTTCGGTTAAATATTCGATTCCGCTGCCTCTGGTGCGCCATTATGCGAGTATAGTCGGGGATGATATTGAGTCGCTTCTCGAAGCTTTTTCACGGGAAAAAAGCCTTACCCTTACCGCAAACCTCACAAAGTGCGACGTGGCAACGCTGGTATCCGAGCTTTCGGATTACGGAGCGCGCCCCTCTGAGCTTACCGAGTCGGGAGTAGTGCTTGAGCATAAGGCTCCGCCTAAAAGTCTGCCGGGCTTTTCGGAGGGCAGATTTTTCGTTCAGGACGAGGCAAGCCGTATTGCATTCGAGACGCTTTCGGTTCGTGACACAGACCTTGTGGTTGACGTCTGCGCAGCTCCGGGAGGTAAGAGCTTTGGCGCGGCAATGAATAATACGGGCGGTACCGTGTACGCATTTGATATTCATGAAAGCAAGCTTTCTCTCATAAGGGACGGGGCCGCAAGGCTGGGGCTTGGTAATATAAGCATAGCTTGTCGCGATGCAAATGAGCCTGCGGACGAGCTTCTCGGTCGGGCTGACAGGGTTATATGCGACGTCGTCTGCTCGGGGCTTGGAATTATATCGAAGAAGCCGGATTTGAGATACAAGGATTTGACCTCCGTAAAGGAGCTTCCGACGCTTCAGTATTCAATACTCAAGTCAAGCTCACGATATCTTAAGCCGGGCGGAATACTCGCCTATTCCACCTGCACGTTGAACCCTGCCGAAAACGAGGAAATAACCGATAGATTCGTTGCGGAAAATCCCGATTTTTCATACGAGGCGATAAGGACGCGCACTATCCGTTCCGAGCGCGGTGTGACACTGTATCCGCATATACACGGAACCGACGGCTTCTATATAGCCCTCATTAAAAGAAATAAATAAACCGACGATTTGTCGGAAAAAGGTAAAAATATGAACCAAAGGTTAGATTTGGCGTCAATGAGCAGGCAGGAGCTTGAGATATTCCTGGCAGAGCTCGGAGAGCCTAAATTCAGAGCCAAGCAGCTTTTTGCCTGGCTTCAGGCAGGGGCGGACCTTGACGAAATGACCAACCTCTCAAAGCCGCTTCGTGCGAAGCTTTCCGAAATTTATCTTGACACGCGCCCCGCTGTTCACGAAAAGCTGGTTTCTAAAATCGACGGCACGGTCAAATATCTTTTTAAGCTTTACGACGGTGCCTTTATTGAAAGCGTGCTGATGAAATACAAGCACGGAAATACCCTGTGCATTTCAAGTCAGGTCGGTTGCCGTATGGGATGTAAATTCTGCGCTTCGACCATAGGCGGCAGGCTTCGCGACCTTTTGCCCTCGGAGCTTGTCGGGCAGATTGTCAGTGCCGAGCGTGACAGCGGAGAGAAAATTTCGAATATCGTTATGATGGGAATAGGCGAGCCGCTCGATAACTACGATAACGTCATTAAGTTTTTGCATCTGGTAAATTCCGAGGACGGACTCAATATCGGTTACCGCCATATATCGCTTTCAACTTGCGGTGTGGTTCCGAAAATTCTTGAGCTGGCGGAGGAAAAATTCCCGATAACGCTCTCGGTTTCTCTTCACGCGGCAAACGATGAGAAACGCTCTGAGATTATGCCCGTCAACAGAAAATGGAATATCGCACAGCTTCTTTCGGCATGTGCCGAGTATTATCGCCGCTGCGGCAGAAGAATATCATTTGAGTATACACTGATTATGGGCAAAAACGACAGTCGCACGGATGCCGAGGAGCTTGCAAGAGTTCTTAAAAATGCATTTCGCGGCACGGGCGCACCAATTCACGTAAACCTCATACGCGTAAACGAGGTTAGCGAAACCGGCTTTAAGCGCGGTGACGAACGCTCGGTAAACGCCTTTGCGGCACGGCTCGGAGAGCTTGGTATAACCGCAACTGTAAGGCGAAGGCTCGGCGCCGACGTAAACGGTGCCTGCGGTCAGCTCAGACGTAAAAAAGCGGAGTCCGAAGGTGAGGAAATTTAACTCTCGGAAATACTTGAAATTCATTCTCTGTCGGAAGCTAACCGACACCGTATTCAATCGCAGTGTAAGAGCTGACGCTGTATAATTTATAAAAACGTATAAGCGAGGATTTTGTTTGATTAAGGAAAAAAAAGGACGTGTAATAAAAGGTCTTGGCGGACTCTACACCACGCGTGTGGAGGAGGAGTGCGGCACCGTGATATACACCTGCCGTGCAAAAGGAAATTTGCACAGAGATGAAGAAAAGGTTTTGGTTGGGGACAGTGTTACTCTTCTTTTTGACGAGGACGTTCCCGACGGTATCGTCATATCCGAAATTCTGCCGAGAAAATCAGCACTTATAAGACCTCCTATGGCAAATCTTGACTATCTTTTCATAGTTTTTGCCGCAAAAAAGCCTACTCCCGTGCTTGAGGTTGCCGATAAGCTGATAGCCATTGCAATACATAACCGTATAACCCCCGTTGTAATAATAACGAAGGACGACCTTGCCGAAGATGAGGCTCAAAAACTTGCCGAGGTATACCGCACGGCAGGTATTGATACATTCGTTACCTCATCTGAGGCGGGGCACGGAATAGCTGAGGTTGGGAAATATATTTCGGAAAATATAGTAGGCGGAAAAACCGCCGCCTTTGCGGGTGCGTCGGGTGTTGGAAAATCGACTCTTATGAATGCACTTTTTCCCTCTTTAGCACTTGCAACGTCGGAAATATCGAGAAAAATCGAAAGAGGAAGACATACCACGCGCCACGTTGAAATATTTGAAATCAATTCTGAAAGCCGGCACGGATGCGGATTTCTTGCAGACACGCCCGGATTTTCTCTGGTGGATTTTGCGCGTTTTGATTTCTTCTCGCTTGACGAGCTTCCTGCAACCTTCCCCGATATTCTCCCATTTGCCAACGGTTGCCGCTATGCAGACTGTGCCCACGTCGGTGAAAGCGCAGAGGAGTGCGCCGTCGCAAGAGCCGAGGCACAGGGGCTCATTTCTCCCACGAGGCTTGCCTCATATCGCACGCTTTACAGAACGCTTAAGGAAAAAATGAAAAATAATTTTAATTAATTTGCAAAAAGCCCTTGACAAAGCGTCGGGGCTTTGCTATAATACCATAGGTATCCTAAGACAGCAGGTTTTCGGTAAAAGCGTCAGCTTTCCTGCCGAGGTGAACAAATTTCATTAATATTATATTATGTGTTTGTCCTTTCTCGGTTAGATTTGTGTCTTTTTGCCGAAAAGGATTTTTTAATTTTTATGGAGGTAGAATAATGCCAAGCAATAAGATTCTTGAAGAAAAGAAATTAGTCGTAGAATCCCTTGCCGCTAAGATGCAGTCCGCTGCAGCAGGTGTGCTTGTGAAATACGAAGGCATTAAGGTATCTGAAGATACAGAGCTGCGTAACGCTCTCCGTAAGGCAGGCGTTGAGTACACTGTTATGAAGAATACTCTTACCGGCAGAGCATGCGATATCGCAGGCTATGCTGATATGAAGCAGTACCTTAGTGGTATGACCGCTATTGCAATCAGCCAGGATGATCCCCTTGCTCCCGCAAAGGTTATGAAGCAGTTTGCAGATAAGATTGATTGCTTCGAAATCAAGGCAGGTTTTGTAGACGGTAACGTTATCGATATGGCAGGCGTTGAAGCGCTTGCAGCAACTCCCTCTAAGGAAGTTCTCATTGCTAAGATGATGGGCAGCCTTATGTCCTCTCTTTACGGCTTCGCTTACGTACTTCAGGCGAAGATCGACAAGGAGAATGGCGAGGGCGAGGAAGCTCCCGCAGAAGCTTAATTATCACTGCGAAAACTTAATTAATATTGTATAATAATTTGGAGGAATCTAAAATGAACGAAAAGACTACACAGATCCTTGATCTTGTAAAAGGACTTACTATTCTTGAACTTGCCGACCTCGTTAAAGCTCTTGAGGAGGAATTCGGCGTATCCGCAGCTCCCGTAGCAGCAGTAGCAGCTCCCGGTGCAGCAGCTGCAGCAGCTCCCGTTGAGGAGAAGACTGAGTTTGACGTTGTACTTAAGGCAGCAGGCGCTAACAAGCTCGCTGTTATCAAGGTTGCTCGTGAAATCACCGGCCTTGGACTTAAGGACGCTAAGGACCTTGTTGAAGCAGCTCCCAAGACCATCAAGGAAGCAGTTTCCAAGGAAGAAGCAGAGAAGATCGCTGAGCAGCTCAAGGCTGCAGGCGCAGAAGTTGAAGTTAAGTAATTCTACTTCCTTTAAACTTGTGGGATATGGCAACCTGCTGCCGTATCCCACTCTTTTTTTGCTTGCAGCTTTTGGTTAAAAATGTGTTTTGTCGCCTCTCGACGTAGGTAACTACGCCATCGGGCTCCAAACCGCATTTTTACCTCAAAATCTGCCGCGCAAAAATTTGAATTTCAATTTTGTTCAAATTACGACGGCTCGACGTAGGTAACTACGCCATCGGGCTCCAAACCGCATTTTTACCTCAAAATCTGCCGAGCAAAAATAAGTCTTCAAATTAGTGTGAATTATGAACGCTTGACGAAGTAACGGAGCCGTTGCCTACGGTATGTAAAAAGAAAGCACCTATGATAACAATCGTTTGTCATAGGCGCTTTTATTATAGGCTTCGGTAATATGTAGCTAATCAGCCGCAAGCTCTTTTCTTTGCTCAAGGTATCTTTTTCTGACCTTTGTGAGAAATTCTTGAACGCGCTCCGACTGATAGTCGCGGTAGGTCCAGGGAAATTTTTGCCAACCTCCGCGAGAATAGAAGAGCGTCAGCTCGGTGTATATTCCGTCTGCAAGGGGGATTCTGAAGCCGGTTTTTTTCGTAGTTGCAAGCATGAGCCTGCCGTGAGAGAGAAAACCGGGGTCGAGATTTACCTGCCGCTTTCCGTTCTCGGAAAGCTCGGCTTCCAACCGGTTTGTAAAGGTCTTAATTTCTGCCTGGCGCGAGGGGTCGACGAGCTTCTCAAAGCTGTATATAATTCTGATAGCCTCGCCGCCTATTTCGTCGTCGTAATAGCTTGAAAATTCATTGGTAAAGGAAAATTCCTCCGTTGCAAAGTCCACCTCTCCGAATTCGCGCTTTAAGGCATTCATTGCTAAGGTGTACTTTTCTCTGTTATGGAAGATTACGCCCATTACCATTTTTTCAAGCTCAAAGTCCTGTGCAAGTCCCATATTTCACCTACCCGAAAAGTCCGGAGGAAAGATATCTTTCACCGCCGTCCGCAAGAAGAACCACGATGTTTTTGCCTGCAAGCTCAGGACGACGCGAGAGCTTAACCGCAGCGCAAAGCGCTGCACCGGAGGAAATCCCGACTAAAATTCCGCATTCGGTACCCATTTTGCGAGCCTGCTCGTATGCCTCGTCATTTGTCACGGTTATAACCTCATCGTATATACCCGTGTTAAGAATTGAGGGGATAAATCCTGCTCCAATTCCCTGTAAGCCGTGGGGAGCTGCGTTGCCTCCCGAAAGAATCGGAGAGTCCTTTGGCTCAACGGCAACTATTTTGCACGCGGGGCGTCGAGATTTAAGATATTCGCCAACACCGGTTATGGTACCACCCGTGCCGACTCCTGCCACGAAAACGTCTACCTCACCGTCAAGGTCGGAATATATTTCAGGACCTGTCGTGAGTCTGTGCGCCTCCGGGTTCGCAGGGTTGTCAAACTGGGAGGGAATAAAGCTTTTTGGATAGCTTTTTGCAAGACGGTCCGCCTCGGCAATCGCGCCCTTCATACCGAGCGCACCGGGGGTGAGAACCAGTTTTGCACCGTACGCCTTCATAAGCATGCGTCTTTCCTCCGACATGCTGTCGGGCATAACGATTATAGCGCGGTATCCGCGCGCGGCGCAAATTGAGGCAAGCCCTATACCCGTGTTGCCTGAGGTGGGTTCAATTATTACGGTTTCGCTGTCTACTCTGCCGCACCTTTCCGCCTCGTCAAGCATCTGCCTTGCAACCCTGTCCTTTGCGCTTCCTGCCGGATTGAGGTATTCAAGCTTGGCGTAAAGCCTTGCAGCCGAGCCCGAAAGCTCTTCAATTTTTCTCAGCCTGAGGAGCGGCGTGTTGCCTATCATCCTGTCGGCCGTGTCAAATATTCTTGCCATAACGTTCCTTATTTTTTCTTCTTTTTACGGGGCTTCTGTCCGAGGTCGGCTGCAATCTCGTCGGCTGCCTTAGTCTGTCCTGCCATAGCTATGCCGACACGTGCATATCCTGACGTTTCTCTCGGAACGGGAGTGACTGTTGATGCAAGTCTTTTCTTCTTTCTGAATATAAAGCCTGTTTTTATTACCGTGTATGTAATTTCGGGAGCTCCGAGCGTTGCGATTTTTTTGCTCTCGCCGCTCTTTTTATCGAATGAGCAGTAGTCCGAAACCGAAGCACTTACGCGCTCTGTTTTGCTTTGCTTTTTGTTGATTGGCGTTGTCACCATGAAGTCCTGAATTTCGTTTCTGCAAACGTAAAGCTTGTCGGACGTGTATTCCTTAACGTCCGAAACGTCGTAGCAAAGCCTTGTAAGACGGCTTCCGTCAAGCAGCGTTGAGTAAAGCGAGCTTACAGATTTTTCGCCTTCGCTGTCCTCCTTTATATAGTATATCCTGTCATCGTCAATTATAATTTCATCCGAGCGAATATTTTTTGCAATTCTTACAGCACCGTCACCGTCGCATCTCGCCATGCACAAATCCGAGCCGCGTCCTATGTAGTACACGTAGCCGTTAGACATCTTGAGAAGCTTTGAAAATCTGTCGGCGATCAGCATAGTAAATTTGCCGTCAATGCTTACTTTCTTCAGGCAGGCGTTTCTGTCCTCACCGCACTTGTAGTATATCCAGCCTGAGCGTGCAAGTATTATTCGCGAGCTGTTCTCCATAACCTCAGCACTCTCGGTTCCGTCTAAATTAACCGAAACGAGTCTGTCGCCATCACCGCTTCCTACCGTGTAGAAGAGCTTTTGCCCTATCGTTGAGTAGTAACCGCTTGCGTTCTTTGCTATGAGAGTGTCCTCACCCGTGCCGGAGTCGTGAACGTAAAGATTTACGTTGTGCTCGTTAGGAGCCCAGGTGGAGTAAATTATCTTGTCGCCGCATACGTTATGTATGTCGCAGCTTGCGCTGAGTATTCTCTCGTCGCGTCCGGTTGCCGTGTTGAGCATGCGGAACTCGTTAATTCCGCTATCCGTCACTGTTGAGTAGAATATCTTTCCGTCAAAGTAGTCCATGACGTCAACTATCGCGGAAAGCTCTGTTTTGCAGCCTACCGTGTCCATGTTCACGCAAAGAAGCGAGAAATTGTTGTTGGTGTTGAAGGTGGCATCCTTTTTGGTGAAGAAGCCGCGACGCGCATCCGAATGTAGCTTTTTTCTGATATAGAAGCAGCTCTTGTCGGCAGAGAATAAGGGGGCAAAATGCTCCTCGTCAACGACGAAATCAGCACCATCTGCCTCGTCAAGCACGCGTACGTTTGCATAAAGCTCCTCTGAGGTCGTGTCGTAGCAGCAAAGCGCGCTTTTGTTTCTTATAAAGAATATCTTAGTGCCGAAGCTTCCTATGATGCTCGAGATATCCGTCAGAGCTGCCGTGCCCGACGTTATTCCGTTCTTCACCTCGAAGAGCGAGAAGGTGTTCGATTTTTTAGACGTCCCGTCAGCAGAATAGGTGATTCTGCTCTTTTTCACGTAGGTGGATTTTCCAAGCTCGTAAAGACCCTTACCAAAGCTGAAAATTCCGGTGTGCTGCTTCATAAGCTTTGCAGTGTCCCTGTAAGGATAAATTACGGTCAGAAGATGAAGCGCGTTATCAACGTCACCGCCCTCAAGGAGCTGAATTGCCTTTTCGTAGGTCTTCTCGGCATCAATTCCGCGTTCTCTTAGCGAGGTGACGAGCGCACCGTCCTTGGCAAGCTTAACCTTTTTGTATTCTTCAATATCGTCAATGTCGGATATGGGCTTTATAGCACCGGCAACACTGATAAAATGCTCAAGACTCCTCTCAAGGTCGCCTATAACCTCGGCAGGCGCACCGAATTTCTTAGCAAACCTTATATCGTCGCCAAGCAGCTTCGCAACGCCGTCTTTTTCTGCGTCAATTTTTTTGGTTATAGATGAATAAAGGTCAAATATTTCAAAAAGGTCGGATATATCGTCGCTCGTGTATTTATGAGCAAGCTCAACCACGAGAATCTCCAGTCCCTCGATTTTCTTGAGGAATGGAACTGCAAGTCTTTTGAAATCAAGAACGTAGCTTAAATAATCCGAGGAAAACTTGATTTTTGCCGATTCCGCGATAGCATCAAGACGCGGAATGGAAAGCGCGGTGTTTTCCGCAAAATCAGCCCAGTCGTAGCTCTCGCAGAAATTATCGGCGTATATAAGTCCGGCCTCAGCAGAGGTTATACTTTCCGCAATGCTCCTCGAACCCTCGTCCTCCTCGGAATCCTCCTTTGCCGAATAGGAAAGGCGAAGTGCTGAGGTCGGAATGACGGATGAGCAGCCGGGGCAAAAAATTCTGGTCTGTGCTTCCGTGAAATCAAGAGGAAGCGAGCAGTGTGGGCAAAGCCCTGTAACGTATAATTCGGTAGCCATAAAAAACTCCTTATAAATAAAGCTTTTTCTCAATTATAACACGCGCGCATATCATTGTCAATAACGGTGTCTTACTCTTTTGATAAAACCTTTGTATTATTTGATAGAAAATATTTGTCTTGGTTAGGATTGCTATTGCAATCTGTCCTTTTTTGTGCTAAAATATCATTATTTAATGAAAAAGCATGCGCACAGTAGCGGAATTTTATCAAAATGGGTGTCGGAGGTCAAAATCCGTGCTCCAAAAAAATTCGCCGGTCAGGCATTTTTTGCAAGGATTCGCTTTGGCGCGGAGGTTTTTATGTACGAAATCGTAAAAAAAGTGGCACTCGGCAGTGCCGTTACCATGATGGAGATAAACGCTCCCTTCGTGGCAAAGAAAGCAGAGCCGGGGCAGTTTATAATACTCAGAGTTGATGAGGAGGGGGAGAGAATACCCCTTACCATTGCAGGATACGACAGAGATGCCGGTACCGTAAGAATAATTTTCCAGATAGTAGGCGCAACCACGGTAAAGCTTAATGCAATGAATGTCGGTGATAAGCTTGCATCCTTCGCAGGCCCCCTTGGTGTTGCAACCGAAACCGAGGGTCTTTCCGAGGTTTGCATCGTCGGTGGCGGCGTTGGCTGTGCAATAGCCCTTCCCATAGCGGAAAAGCTTCATAAAATGGGCTGCCGCGTAACGTCGGTAACAGGCTTCAGAAGCCGCGAGCTCGTAATTCTCGAAAATGAGTTTTCTGCGGTGTCAGACGAGCTTCATCTTATGACCGACGACGGAAGCTACGGCAAGGCGGGTAACGTATGTCTGCCGCTTGAGCAGATGCTCTCCGAGGGCAGAAAATTCGATAGAATTATTACGATAGGACCTCTCGTTATGATGAAATTCGTAACCGAGGTCGCAAAAAAATATTCCGTACCCTGTACGGTTTCCATGAACCCCATAATGATAGACGGCACGGGAATGTGCGGTGGCTGCCGCCTGACGCTTATCAAGGACGGTAAGCGCGTGACCAAGTTCGCCTGTGTCGACGGTCCTGATTTCGACGGATACGAGGTAGATTTTGACGAGGCTATGGCTCGCTCGGGAATGTACCGTGATTTTGAGCGTCATGCGTATGAGAGCGCGTGCAACCTCTTCAAAAAAGAGGTAAAGTAGTACACGGAGGTAGGCTTAATCAATGGCAAATATGAATCCACGAAAAAATCCGATGCCTACTCAGGCACCGGAGGAAAGATGCAAAAACTTTCTTGAGGTTGCCTCGGGCTACGATGAGGCAACGGCTCTTGACGAGGCGTCAAGATGCCTTAAATGTAAGAATATGCCTTGCGTAAGTGCATGCCCTGTAAACGTGCGTATACCCGACTTTATCGCTAAGGTGCGTGAGGGCGATTTTGAGGGCGCGTATAAAATTATATCAGAGTCCTCAAGCCTGCCCGCAGTCTGCGGAAGGGTTTGTCCTCAGGAAAATCAGTGCGAATCCAAGTGCGTAAGAGGCATCAAGGGCGAGTCCGTCGGAATAGGGCGCCTTGAGCGCTTTGTTGCCGACTGGCATAATTCCCGCGTCGGTATCCCACAGCCCGTGTTGAATAAAAACGGCTATAAGGTTGCCGTGGTAGGCTCAGGTCCGTCGGGTCTTACCTGCGCCGGTGACCTGGCAAGGCTCGGTTATTCTGTGACGGTCTTTGAGGCACTGCATACACCGGGAGGCGTGCTCGTTTACGGAATTCCCGAATTTCGTCTTCCAAAGGCGATAGTGAAGCTTGAGGTTGATAACCTCAGAGCAATGGGAGTCGAGTTCCTTACCAATATCATAATCGGAAAGACACTCACGGTCGACGAGCTTTTCGATATGGGATACGAGGCGGTCTTCATCGGCTCGGGTGCAGGTCTTCCGAACTTTATGAATATTCCCGGAGAATCCTATAACGGAGTCTATTCGGCTAACGAATTTCTCACAAGAACAAATCTTATGAAGGCATACCGCGAATGTCCCGACACGCCTGTTATGAAGGGTGGCAGGGTTGCCGTGGTTGGCGGAGGCAACGTTGCAATGGATGCCGCAAGATGCGCTCTGCGCCTCGGTGCCGAAAAGGTCTACGTAGTTTACCGCCGCTCCATGAGTGAGCTTCCGGCAAGAGCCGAGGAGGTTCTTCACGCCGAGGAGGAGGGTGTGGAATTTCTGCTCCTGACCGCACCGGTTGAGATTCTCGGATACCATAACGAGAACGACAGACGCGATGCGAAAAACGGCAGAGTAATAGGTATGCGCTGTGTTAAAATGGAGCTTGGAGAGCCCGACGAGCGAGGAAGAAGAAGTCCTGTTGCGATTGAGGGCAGCGAATTTACGCTTGAGCTCGACACCGTCGTTATGTCTATCGGTACGTCACCCAACCCCCTTATAAAGTCCACCACAAAGGGACTTGAGGTTAATAAAAAGGGAGGCTTTGTTGTCGATGAGGCAACCGGAGCAACCACCCGAGAGGGCGTTTTTGCCGGCGGAGATGCCGTAACCGGTGCCGCAACGGTTATTTCGGCAATGGGAGCAGGCAAGCATGCAGCGCGCGCCATAGACGAATATATCAAGGCAAAGCATTCGCAACAGTAAAAGCTGTTTTGAAGCAATAAAAAAGCAGAAACCGTAATTTTGATAATCACCCGCAAAAGCGTCAGACTTTTGGTGTATATCATTTTCGGTTTCTGCTTTTTTGAGTTTGCGGCAGCGATAAGAGCCACCGCTCAGCGCATGCCGATTGAGGTCTTATTCAGCGAATAGTATAGGAGCGTGCCGAGAATTCCCGCGCAAACGAGCTCTCCTATAAATACAGTCAGCATGAGGAAGAAATATCCGTCAGGCACTCCGTAGGCGTAAATGAGGACGAAGGGAACTATTACGGAATTTGATACGATGGGCGGAAGCGTTGCAAGCCACTTAAGCTTTTTCGGCAGACCTCTCATAAGATACGTGCCGGCGGCACCGATAAGCGTAGCAACCGTGCCGAATACCGTATCCCACGGTGCGCACCCGAGAGTAAGGTTTGAGATAAGACAGCCTATCGCAAGTCCGGGTATCGCTTCTGGGAAAAGCAGGGGAAGAACCGTCAGCGCCTCGGAAATTCTGAATTGAATAACGCCCGAGGCAAGTCCCATAGCACCCGCAAAATGCGAAAGAGCTACGTACATTGCACCAATCAGCGCACCCCGTGTCAAATAAAGCGCCGTCTGAGAACGGCGCATTTCGTTTCTTTTCATAATAAATGCTCCATAGTTTTGATTTAGGCTGTGCCGGAGGGCACGCACCAGGTGAGGATGGTTTCGAACTCACAGCGCCTATTATAGCATATTCCTCGCAAAAAATCAACAGAAATCATAAATATAAAGAAATATACCCCGAAATATGCGGTAATATGAGGCAAGGCGGCTGGTTTTTTGGAAAAAAACCATGCATTTTGCTATTTTCGGGTAGCGTAGGGGGAGACTGCCGTGGCAATTCGGAGCGTTTATGCTAAAATATATAGTAGCAAACGAAAAGGGGGGCGAAAAATGGAGGTAATTAAAATAAGCAATTCCAAGCTTAAGATTATACTCACCCGTGAGGATATGCAGAAATATCGCCTTAAAGCCGACAGCGTAGACTACAACAATGCCGCAACCCGAAAAAGCTTTTTTGAAATACTTGATACCGTAAAATCAACCCACGGCTTTGATAGCGAGGGTGATAAGGTTCTTATACAGTTTTATCCCTCTAAGGACGGTGGCTGCGAGCTTTTTATAACCAAGCTCGGTCTGATTTCGAAAAGCTCCGAGAAGAGTATAGCCAGCTCGGACAGAGTCACGATGCTGACAATGCAGAGAACACTATACAAATTTTCTGCTTTTTCGGATTTGCTTGAGGCAGCGAGAATCATCGGCGGACGCGGTGAGGTCAAATCCAGTGACGTTTTTTTTGACAGAGAAAGTCCCGCAGGCAGCTATATTCTTGAGGTAATTGAAAGAAGCTGCGGCAGGGGAACTCTGATATCCGGTTTCGATATACTGCTTGAATATTCCGACAGAGTCGACGCTTCTTTGTATCCTTACATAACCGAGCATTGCGTAAAGCTCACCGACGGTAATGCGCTAACGCTTCTTTGCGGTAGCAACGTGTAATATCCGAAAGCATGCACGGCAAAACCGGTGGAAGCTGTCAGGCGCGCAAAAAAAGGCAAGTCACCGAGATTGTTCGGTGTATTGCCCTTTTTTGCTTTTGTACCACGCAGCTCGTGCATAGCCTGAGCTTTTAATTTCAGTTTTTCTTTTCGATATCGGCAATCATATTAACTCTTAACTCGTGTCTGCCGCCTGCTTCAAATTCTGCACCGAGGAAGGAATCGAGAATGTCTGCGGCAAGGCATGAGCCGATAACTCTGGCACCCATGCAAAGTACGTTTGCATTGTTGTGAATTCTCGTCATTCTGGCAGAGAAGGTGTCAGAGCAAAGTGCTGCTCTTACGCCGTTATATTTGTTTGCACACATACTCATTCCGATACCGGTGCCGCAGATGAGTATTCCGAACGTAGTGTCAGGCTGCGCCGCAACCTGCTCTGAAACTAAGGATGCATATACGGGATAGTGGCAGGAGGCGTCTGAGTCGGGGCCGCAGTCGGTAACCGAATATCCCTTATCGTTGAGTATCTTCTTGAGCTCCTCCTTCAGAGCGTATCCGGCGCTGTCCGCACCTATGTAAATTCTTCTCTTTTCCATTATTTTGTCCTCTTTAGTCGTTTTTTGTTTGTTTTTTACTATGTTTTGCAGGTTTTGATTGTTCGTTTCTGCCTAGGCAAGAGAGAGTAATCCGAACTCGTTTTAGGGATGCTGATTTTAGACAAAGCTTCGGTAAAAATCCTTATAATATACTCATATTATCTCGAATTTTAACCTCGCCTTGCCAAAAATCATCTATCCCGAAAATTCGAAGAACTCCGAAGC
>JAZNDN010000020.1:0-8196 GCA_045588085.1 Eubacteriales bacterium | reverse complement strand
GGAGGTAGCGGTGCCTTGTACCTGAAATCCGCTATAGCAGGGGTGATGCTCGTTATGAGGGTGGCTTTTGTGTAGTCTGCGCCGTCATATTTTACGTTGAGGGATGGGTCTTGCGCAATCCGAGGCTGTGAACCATGTCAGGTCGGGAACGAAGCAGCATTAAGCGGTTTATCGGGTGTGCCGCAGGGGCGCCTGTCCGGAGTAGGAGTGGCGGTTAACGTATGTAAGAGCTTATTCGATTATCGGGTGTATGGTTCTTTTTGACACACGGAGTAGAGCGCGTATGCGGAGTATCATTGTGTACCGCTTCGCGTTTTTTATTTTAGGAGGGGATTATGTCGGAATACAAAGCGTTATACCGCAAATGGCGTCCTGTTGATTTTGATGACGTTTCTGGACAGAAATCTATAACCGATATTCTCAAATATCAGGTGGCAAACGATAAGATATCTCACGCATATCTTTTCTGCGGCTCAAGAGGAACCGGCAAGACAAGCTGTGCGAAGATTCTTGCAAAGGCTGTCAACTGTCATAACCCCAGAAACGGAAACCCTTGCAACGAGTGCGAGGCATGCCGTGCAATAGATTCGGGAATAGCAACCGACGTTATCGAAATGGACGCTGCGAGCAATAACGGTGTCGGAAACGTGCGCGATATGAAGGATGAAATATCCTTTACGCCCGCAGATATGAAATACCGCGTTTATATCATAGACGAGGTCCATATGATGTCGGGCTCGGCGTTCAACGCTCTGCTCAAAACGCTTGAGGAGCCTCCGCAGTACGTCGTGTTTATCCTTGCAACAACGGAATTCCATAAGCTGCCCACCACAATCGTATCAAGATGTCAGCGATTTGATTTCAGACGTATGACAACCGAGGTAATCGTAGAAAGGCTTATGAAAATCGCTGCTGCCGAAGGGATATCTCTCGAAGCCGACGGTGCTTCAATGATTGCCAGAGTTGCCGAGGGCGGAATGCGAGATGCAGTCAGTCTGCTTGAGCTTTGTGCCGGCTCAAGACGTACCGTAAATGCTGATTTGGTATTTGAAACCGTCGGCAGAGGAAATAAGTCATCGGCATACGCTCTGCTTGGGTATTTGTGCAACGGTGATTTTGATGCGGTTTATTCCGCGGTTTCCGATGTTGTCCTGAAGGGCGCGGACCTTTCGGTGTTCTGGCAGGATATTATTGATGCGTACCGCGACGTTTTGGTAGTGAAAAACCTCAGCAATTCCGGAAACTATCTTGACCTTACCGACACCGAAGCTGCCAGACTCAAGGAGATTGCATCGGCATATACGATGCCCAAGCTTTTGTATCACGTTTCGGTGCTTGAGAGCACACTTGCGGATTTGCAGAGGGCGGGCGAGGCTAAAAGAAGTGTAGCCGAGATTGCGCTTACAAAAATGTGCGATGCGAGACTTGAGGCGAGCACAGAGGCGCTTTTGCTCAGAATAGAAGAGCTGGAAAAGACTGTTTCCAGGCTTAAATATTCCTCCGTCGGCGCTGTATCGGCAGATACACCTCAGCTAAACGAGGAAAAGAAGCCCATATCATGCAGCACCGAGTCTTCTGAGAAAAAGCGGGATGATTCCGTAAAATCCGAGCAAAGCTCGGCTACGCAAAGCCGCGAGTCCGTGCCGTATACCAAATGGGGAAGAGTTGCAAAGGGAATACTCGGTGCAAAGGCATCGATATACTCGCCTATTTCAAAAGCGGTTGCGCTAAAGGAGCCCGACGGAACGTTTACTGTAAAGATAGATGCATTCTTCGTCAGAATAATTGCCGACAACGCAGAGAATATGAATCTTCTGCGCGGAGTTATAGCCGAGGTGGAAAATACCTCAGCCGATAAGGTGAATATCAGAGTCATTCCCAAGAGTGCGGGTGAGGCACCCACACTTGCCGATGAAATTGAGAACGCTCTCAGACAGTAACTTTACAGATTTTTAAATTCGGTTCAGTATATTACATTAAATTTGAAAGGTTGGATTTTAAAATGAAGGTTAGAATTCCTCAGGGCGCAGGCGGCCCTTCGAATATGCAGGCAATGCTTAAGCAGGCTCAGAAGATGCAGGAGGATATGGCTGCAAAGCAGGAGGAGCTTGAGGCTCGCGAATACGATATAAGTGCAGGCGGCGGAGTTGTAAACGTAAAAATTAACGGAAAGAAGGAAATTCTTTCGGTTAAGCTTGCTTCCGAAATCGTTGACCCCGATGATATTGAAACGCTTGAGGACCTGATTGTTGCTGCGGTCAATGAGGCCGTAAAAAAGGTAGAAAGCACTGCCGCTGACGAAATGCAGTCTATAACCGGCTCTCTCGGTCTTCCTACCGGTCTTCCCGGACTGTTTTAATTGCCATGGCTGATTATATTGCACCTATACAAAGATTGATAGAGGAATACCGAAAGCTTCCCGGCGTGGGAATGAAATCCGCCGTCAGATACGCTTTCGCTACCCTCAATTTCACGAAAGAGGACGCGGAGCGGTTTGCAGATGCCGTAATAGGCGCAAAGCGTGACGTTTTTTCCTGTCCTGTATGTTGCGGTCTTTCGGCAAGCGAGGGGAAGTGCTCAATTTGCTCCGACGACACTCGCGACAGAAGCCTGATTTGCGTCGTGGAAAGTCCGAAGGACGTTATGGTAATGGAAAGAGTCAGAACCTACCGCGGTACATATCACGTACTGGGCGGCGTTCTTTCTCCGATAGACAATATTTCGCCCGATGACCTCAACGTCAGCGAGCTTATCGAGCGCGCCAAGAGCGGTGTAGTTAAGGAGGTCGTCGTTGCGACCAACCCCACACCCTCCGGTGACGCTACGGCGTCGTATCTTGCCAGAATCCTTGAGCCGTATGGCATAGTCGTTTCAAGACTCGCGTACGGTATCCCGGTCGGCGGAGATATTGAATACGCTGACGAGGTAACGCTGCTTCGTGCGATGGAAGGCAGAAAATATTACAATTAAGAATAGCTACGACCTTGGAGGCTTACTGTGGCAAAAATACGTAAAAGAAAAGTTAAACTTACGAAAAGAAAAGCGATAATTTATGCAATTTTAGCGGTTGCAGTCATAGCCGCAGCTTTGTTGCTCGGACTGTTAAAACCCGAAGGTGACACAGACACGGCACCCAAAGAGGTTTCAGGCGAGCTTCAGGTGCATTTTATCGACGTTGGACAGGGCGACTGTATACTGGTTATGTCAGAGGGCGAATACATGCTCGTTGATACGGGTGATATCGATGACGAATGTACCGAAAAGATAATTGATTATCTTAACGGATTCGGTATCAAAACCATTGATTATCTCGTGCTTACGCATCCCGATGCCGACCATATAGGCGGAGCGCCTGAGGTTATAGGCGAATTCGACGTTGAAAAGTGCATTATGCCGGATTATGATAAAAAGACCACCAAGATATACGAGCGTACTTTAGATGCGCTTGAGCAAACCGAGGTTGACGTTGTTGAAGCTGTTCCCGGCGATGAATTTTCAGTTGGTGAGGCGGATTGCAAAATAATTGCTCCGCTAAAAGCGTACGACGATGCCAACGATGCCAGCGTGGTTATCAGAATGACGTTTGGTGAAATTTCCGTGCTTTTGACGGGCGATGCCGAGTCGGAGAGTGAGGCTGATATCGTAAAGCGCTACAAGTCCTCAGAGCTTGAATGTGACGTTCTCAAATCCGGGCATCACGGCTCCTCGACCTCATCAAGCTCCGCGCTTCTGGATGCGGTTTCTCCAAAATATGCGGTTATTTCTTGCGGAGCAGGGAATAGCTACGGGCATCCTCATACCGAAACAACGGAAAAATACGAAAGCCGCAAAATCACGGTTTACAGAACCGACAGGAACGGAACCGTGGTTATGAAATCCGACGGAGAAAAAGTAACCTTTACTACTGAAAAATAACAGATGCTTATTTTGGCTGTCAATAACAAAATCAGGCATTCCATTAATCAAGCAGAGCAAACTGAAAAGGGTGAGACACCGATTTCGTGCCTCACCCTTTTCAGTTTTTTGTATCATACGGTAGTGTAGCGGTATTTAAGTCTTAAATCGTCTGCTATCATAGCAATAAATTCGGAATTTGTAGGCTTTCCGCGACTGTTCTGGATGGTATATCCGAAATAGGAGTTCAGCGTATCGACGTCGCCTCTGTCCCATGCAACCTCAATAGCGTGACGGATAGCTCTTTCGACTCTGGAGGTTGTAGTTTTGTATTTTTTTGCTACGGTGGGATAAAGAACCTTAGTTACGGAATTGATAACGTCGGAATCCTCAACGGTCATAAGTATTGCGCATCGCAGATATTGATATCCCTTGATATGCGCAGGAACGCCTATCTGATGAATTATTTTCGTTACGCGGCTTTCGATATCAGGGCGGCCGATATCGGCGGTATTGGCTTGCATCTCAACTCTTGAACGGAGCAGGGCTTCTACGTGTGCTGTAAACGAGTCCTCCGAGAACGGTTTTAGAATGCATATATCAGCACCCGCCTCGGTAGCTTCGAGAAGCGTCGTCTGTCTGTTTATAGGTGAGGTTAATATGAATGAGGAGCGTACTCTGGCGGCTTTTAGCTGGCGTATAACGCCTATTCCGTCAAGACCCGACGTCCAAAGGTCGCATATTACGATATCGTAGGCTCCCTTTTTGCCTAGCTCGGCTGCACCTATGCCGTCCGAGGACTCGTCCGGTCTTTTGTATCCCGCCTTATACAGAATATCGCTGACTCTTTTCCTTTCTTCGAGGTTTTCGTTGCAAATTAAAATTTTTGCGTTCTTTTCCATTGTCTTTTTTCTCCTTCTTTTGATTTATAATTGGAATTTTATGGAATCAATAACATTTTACCACAAATTTCCAATTTATTCAATAGGATAATTTCCAAAAAATGTAATAAAATTCATGTAAAGTATTTGGTAAAAATTGCTAAAATTAGCATAATAATACAATTTACACCAAAAAAACAGTAAAATTGAGCGTTAAGAATTAAAGTTGTGTAGGTAAAATTAAATTTGTAGCATATAATTAAATTTGGTGTTGCAAAATTCAAAAAGCTATGATATAATGTATTCGTGAAAAGTTTTAATATTTTTCGGTTAATAATTTAAAGGAGATATATTATGAACGCAAACGTAACCAACAACAAACACGTCAATGCATGGATAAGCGAGATGGCTGAGCTTGTCGGACCTTCCGAGATTATTCTTATTGACGGCTCCGAGGAGCAGGCAAACGCTCTTCGCGAAATCGCTGTTAAGAGCGGAGAAATTGAGAAGCTTAACGAGGAAAAGCTCCCCGGATGCTATCTTCACAGAACTGCTATCAACGACGTTGCGAGAGTAGAGAACAGAACCTTTATCTGCACCAGAACCAAAGAGGATGCAGGTAATATCAACAACTGGATGGATCCTCAGGAGTGCTATGCTAAGCTTTCCAAGCTTTACAAGAATTCCTACAAGGGAACGCCCATGTACGTTATCCCTTATTCCATGTCTGTAGTAGGCTCCGATTTCGCAAAGTACGGTATCGAGCTTACCGATTCAATCTACGTCGTTCTCAATATGCTCATCATGACCAGAGTAGGACTTAACGTTCTTGAGGCTCTTGGCGACAGCGCTGATTTCATAAAGGGACTTCACGCTCGCGCAGATATTGATGAGGAAAACAGATACATATGCCATTTCCCTGAGGATAATACTATCTGGTCTGTTAACTCCGGTTACGGCGGAAACGTTCTTCTCGGAAAGAAGTGCTTTGCTCTCCGTATAGCTTCCTATCTCGGTAGAAAAGAGGGCTGGATGGCTGAGCATATGCTTATTCTCGGTATCGAGGCACCCGACGGAGAGGTTAAGTACGTAACTGCAGCATTCCCCTCCGCTTGCGGAAAGACCAACCTTGCAATGCTTATTCCTCCCGAAATCTACAAGAAGAAGGGATACAAGACCTGGTGCGTAGGTGACGATATTGCATGGCTCAGAGTTGGTAAGGACGGCGGTCTTTGGGCAGTTAACCCCGAAAACGGATTCTTCGGTGTTGCTCCCGGAACTAACGAGAAGTCCAACCCCAACGCGCTTTATACCGCTATGAAGGGTGCTATATTCACCAACGTTTGCCATAATCTTGACGATAATACTGTTTGGTGGGAAGGTCTTGATAACAATCCTCCCAAGAACGCTCTTAACTGGAAGGGTGAAAAGTGGGATTACACTAAGTACGACAAGGCTGATAAGGTTAACACCTCCGGTGCGCATCCTAACTCGAGATTCACTGCTATGGCAGTTAACTGTCCTTGCCTTTCCGATAAGTTCAACGATCCTGCAGGCGTTCCCGTTTCCGCAATCGTATTCGGCGGCCGCCGTGCAAAGACCGCTCCTCTCGTATACCAGTCTCGTGACTGGCAGAACGGTGCATTCATCGGTTCCATCATGGCTTCCGAGACTACCGCAGCTGCAGCAGGTGCTGTCGGCGTAGTTCGCCGTGACCCCATGGCTATGCGTCCCTTCGTTGGTTACGATATGGGTGACTATTGGGCACATTGGCTCAATATGGGTAAGAAGCTCACCAATCCTCCCAAGATATTCCACGTAAACTGGTTCAGAACCGATGACGAAGGTCATTTCATCTGGCCCGGATTTGGTGACAATATGCGCGTTCTTATGTGGATACTTGCTCGTTGCGAGGGTAAGGTTGACGCTGTTGAAACTGCAATCGGATACGTTCCCAAGGTTGAGGACATTGATGTTACCGACCTCGATATCTCCAAGGAAACCCTTGAAGAACTCCTTTCCGTTGATAAGGCTCTTTGGCTTGATGACTGCAAGGGCATTCGTGAGTTCTATGCTCAGGTTGGCCAGAGAGTTCCCGCAGAGTTCTATGAAGAGCTTGAGCAGCTTGAAGCAAGACTCGGAAAATAATTTATCGCATTTTACCATAGCATATAAGTCGGGCAGTCCTGCGTAAGCTAACTGCCCGACAAAAGACACATAAATGAAAGGAATTGATATGAAAAGTAAGTTTATAGCATTGCTTTTGGCATTTATTCTTGTCTTTTCTTTAGTATCATGCAACGACGGTAACAATGATGGTGATTCAAGCTCGGACGGAAGTGGAAGCGGAAGCGGAAGTGGAAGCGGTGGTTCGTCGCTTCCCGGACCTGATTTCTCAAAGCCTATTGAGACACCCAAGTATCCTTGGGATGTAGAGCTCGTTCAGTGAGTTTTATTACCAATGTCAAATAAAGGAATTTTTAGCGTGATACTCTTCTGTGAGCATTCACGCTAAAATTTTTCATAAAATCCTGGAGGAAATATGAAATACAAGGTAATCGGTTGGGTAGGATACGACGATATTGACATAGAGGAAGCTGACTGTTCATGTGCTGCGTACAACGCTATTATAGACGATATAAAGGATAACGGATATTGCTTTTCGGGATACTCGCACCAAGAGCTTTCCATGGGTGCTCCGGTTCTTAACGACGGATTTAAAAGATGCTTTTCTCAGCGTGGCTGGGGCGGACTCATGGCTGAGGCTCACGGACACACAGGTGCTTATGACTATTCGAATTATGCATATAGCTACGGAAACTGCGATAGCGAGAAAATGCCGGGGTTTGACAGAAGCATAGACCCCAATGATATAAAAGCTGGCGAAAATCTCAACGAGACGTTTTCGCTTTCGGTCAGCACAGAGATTTTCGAAAAAGCCAAGACAGAGCTTATTTATGTCGAATACGAAAGCCCACGCACCCGATATATTGACACGGGTGATACCTTAGAGCTTATCACCGAGGGAAATATTGCTTCTTATTCCGTGCTCGGCGTTGAGCGTGGGTGGAATAGGGCGCCGAAAGGTAAAAAAATTCAGCCTATTTTGATTGATGAAATGGCGAAGCTGCTCTATTGCGGTACAGCTGAAGAAAAGAACGAGATGAATAAAATCCGTTCCGAGTCGCGAAGAGTGCTATCGGTTTCGCTGGAGCGTAAATAATCGTTGCCAAAATATAAAATGCCACAGGGATACAGATTAAGCTCCTGCGGCATTTTTGGTTAGCCGTAAGAGAGTCGAACCCATAAGGCTTTAAAAGATGCATTTCTCCCTACTCATCGCCAAAATTTTCTTAAATATTTCTATATTCCTCAAAAATCTTGGCTCGATTATGAAAAAATGCATTCTTTTAAAGCTGCT
>JAZNDN010000019.1:0-7728 GCA_045588085.1 Eubacteriales bacterium | reverse complement strand
TGCCTACCGTGAGAAGTAGGGAAACGGGAGTGTCCGGTGATGCTTCTCTGATAAGCTTAACGTCACCGCGACACTCATATGCGCGCGGAAACAAATGTATCAGGTCATATACTGTCGATATACCAAGCTTCGAAAGCTTTTGAGCCCTAACCGCGCCGACACCGTTGAGCGTTTTTACCTCGGTATCAAGATAACCCATCGCCAAACCTCCTGATTGATATATACTATTTTACAACATTTGGCGCTTCATTGCAAGAGTCAAAATGCATCAAATGCAAAAGTTTCTCTTAAAATATGCTTTTGCACATAAAAATATTTATAATTATATTTACATTTCAAGATTAGTGTGGTATACTATATGAGTATAACTATAATTTTTTGGAGAATTTCATGTTTAGAGAACTGAAAGAGGGGACGACGTACAGCCAGACGATGACGTATTTATCGGTTCTTACGTTTTTGTTTGGTATCGCAACCTGTTTTATCGGAAATATATTTCTGCCGCTCTCGGCAGGCTTTTGCGCATGCCTCTTTCTTTTTGAGGATCCGAAAAAGCGTGTCCTTTCCTACGCGGTTCCTGCTGCAGTCATGTTGATTAACGTACCTATCAACAGACTCGAATCAATAATAGGATTTGAATTTATAATTCTCGCTGTACTTATCGCATGGCTTTATACCAAGAGCGTAACCAAATCCGAGACTGCTGCGTACCTCACCTTTGTTATAACATTCTTTATTTTCATATCGCTTTATATTAACGGTGCCATTGCGGCAAAAAGCTTTGACTTTTCGGCAATCATTTCATATTATGCCGAGCTCGTCGATAAATTCAAGAGCTCACTTACCGAATTTCTTACCTCGACCAAAATCGTAGGCGAGAGCGGAGCGGTAGAGTATTATATGGATACAAATCAGGCGGAATTTCTTTTCAACAGCCTTTTTAATTCCATCCTTTCGCTGATTATGGGATATGCATTTATCCTCGCAGGCTTCAGTATCAAGGTTTTCGCCCGTGTCACAGGCAGCAGGTGCAAATACGGCATTCTGAAAAAATACGTTGTTTTCAATCCGTCGAATATCACCTCGTATTTCTATATTGCGATAGCGCTTATGAGCTTAATGATGCCCGGAGAAAATATATTCGAAATTGCGGTTATAAATATCGCAAACGTGCTTATTCTCCCTTACTCATACGTAGGATTCAGACACCTCAGAGCACTCGCAACTCTTACCGGTAGAAGAACATTCTTTTACCTGCTCATTATTGCGGCCGTCATTTTAGCTTCCTCAGCGGCTTTCCAGCTCTTATCTTATCTTGGAATTTACTTTGCGATAGTTCAAAACAAGCTTACAAAAGGGAATGGCCCCGAAGATTAATCCTTTGAAAAGGAGTTAAATTATGAATAATTTTAATAAGGAACAGGAAAAACGGCATATACCATTTATGTCACGCGGGGAATTTGCCCTCGCTGTTACGCTGGGGTGCTTAAATATTATCCTTCTCGCTTTGGTGATTGCTTTCGCTAAGCAGTACGTGGCTGTATTTGCTGTGCTTTTCTGTGTTTTGTATCTTGTGGAAATTGCATTGATAGCATTCAATCATTCAAAGCAGATTCAGATGCTTCCTGTTGCAAATCTTCACGCATTATTCGAAGAAAGCGGTAGTGTAGTATTCAAAAACTCCGTTTCTCCCGTTTTCATAATTGATTACTACGGCAGAATACTTTGGTACAACTGTGCAATGTCGGAGCTCATATCCGAATACGGAAATATGATAGGCAAAAACGTTGACGATCTGTTCCAAAATTGCGATACCGAAAATCTCTTCTCCGAAAAAAACGTAGAGCTTCTCGGCAGACTTTACCGAATGGAAGGCTTTGTATTATCAGAGCAGAACGACGGACTTTATCTTGCGTATCTGTTTGATATTACCGAGCTTTCGGCACTTGAGAAAAAATACCGTGATGAAAGCATTGCCGTAGCTTACATAGCCGTAGATAACGTAGAGGACGTTTTGCAGTACGTTCACGGAAACCTCCGCGACGCTGTGAATGCGGTTGATGAAAAAATCAAAGCTTGGGCAAAGGAAATGAACGGCATCCTCAAGTCCTATGACAATGACCGTTATATTATGATTTTCAATTCTTCCATGCTTGACGAATGTATCAAGAACAGATTTTCTATTCTTGATGAGGTCAGAGATTCAAGGGTTGGTGACGGTGTTTCCATAACCGTGTCTATCGGTGTTTCAAATATTCCCGGAACTCTCGCTGAAAAAGAAAAGGTGGCGCGAGAAGCCATCGATACGGCTCTGCAGCGTGGCGGTGACCAAGCTGTATACAAAAATCAGGAAAAAACCGAGTATTACGGCGGTAGAACAAAATCGCTTTACAAACGTTCGAATGTCAAATCCAGAACCTTTGCGAATCAGCTTATAGCTCTTATGACAAGAGCTGATAACGTAATTGTAATGGGTCATAAGTACGGTGATTTCGATTCATTCGGCGCTTCCGTAGGCATCGCGCGCCTTGCTATGCTTTGCGGCTCAAACGTAAGCATAGCCGTTGATTTACGCGATAAAAATCTGCTTCCGTGTATTGAACTTATGCAAGAGGATGCAAGATACAGCCAGACCTTCGTAGACAGCGCAGAGGCATTTGATTTGATAGGTCCCGATTCCCTTGTTGTACTCGTTGACCATAATTCGTTTGAGCGTTCTCAGTTTTCGGATATCGCGAAAAAGGTTGGCTTGGTAGCCATAATTGACCATCATAGAAAATCCGATGCAATTCCAGAAAGTGTAAAGCTTCATTACATTGAGCCTTCAGCATCGTCAACCTGTGAGCTGGTGTCCGAAATGCTTGAAGCAACAATAAACTCTCAGCATCTTGTAAAATCCGAGGCTGACATTATTCTTGCAGGTATTTTGCTTGATACGAAGCAGTTTACCAGAGATACGGGCACAAGAACTTTCGGTGCAGCTCAGTATCTTCGCGGTGCGGGCGCCAACCCCTCTGACGTATACGACTTGTTCAAAACCGACGCAGAGGATTTAGCCAAGGAATCGCGTTTCCATACCGCTATAACCGTATATAAGGATAATATCGCTATCGCCTGTTGCGAAGGTGATACGGACGAATCATACAGAATTGTAGCCTCCAAGGCTGCCGATAAGATGCTTACGCTCAAGGATATCGACGCAGCGTTTACTCTTGTAAGAATTGGTGAACAGATTCATATTTCCGGTCGTTCAAGCGGTAAAATCAACGTTCAGCTTATTCTTGAAAAATGCGGCGGCGGCGGACATTTTGACGTGGCCGGAGCACAAATAGTTTCAGAATCAATAATATCCGTTCTCAATTCACTCAAGGACAGTATAGATAAATACCTTGAGGAATCATACGAGGATTGACAACAAATAGGAGATAATTACGATGAAAGTTATTTTGTTATGCGACGTAAAAGGGCAGGGCAAAAAGGACCAGATTATAAACGTTTCGGACGGTTATGCAAGAAATTTCCTTTTCCCTCAAAAAAAGGCAATTCCCGCTGATGCTAAGGCTCAGAACGAGCTCAAAGGCAGAGAGGATGCAAGACAGTTTAAAATTGCCGAAGATAAAAAGGCAGCCGAAGCGTTAGCCGCTAAGATAAACGGCAAGGAAATCGAAATACAGATGGGACACGGACAGGACGGTAGGCTTTACGGCTCGGTTACGGCAAAGGATATTGCCGCAGAGCTCGAAAAACTCATATCCGAGTCGGTGGATAAGAGAAAAATTCAGCTTAAGGAAACCATCAAAGCATACGGAAAATACAGCATAGACATAAAGATTCACCCCGAGGTAAGCGCAAAATTCTTCGTTACGGTAAAGGAATAAGGTGCTCTCATAAAGATAATAAACCACTTTAATACAAGGGGACTGAGGCGGAGCTTTCCGACTCAAGTCAGAAACGGAAAAAGGAACGGTTTTTATGGCAGATAACAGTATTATTAAAAAAATGCCGCATTCGGTCGAAGCAGAACAGGCATTTCTCGGTTCTATAATCAGAAAACCTGAAGCATATAACGATATCGGCGGAATGCTGGTTGAGGAGGATTTTTACCTCGACGAGCATAAGCGCATTTTCGGTGCAATAACCAAAATGTATACCGATAGCAGAACTATCGACCCTGTAACATTGGCTAATGCCATAGTCGAGGGCGGATACAGAGACCAGACCGGAGGAATTCAGTATATCATATTCCTTGCGGATTCGGTTCCTTCGGCGGCAAATATCAAAGAATATGCCAAGATTATCAAGGAAAAATCTACGCTTCGCAAAATTATAAACGTATGTGACGATATATCCCAGGACGCCTATGACGAGGGCGAGCCACTGCGAAATATAATCGACGCTGCAGAGCAGAAAATTTTTGACATTTCCAATAATAACGATACCAAGGAGCTTCGCCATATACGTGACGTTCTGCGTATAGTGTACAAGGACCTTGAGTTGACCGCCGAGGCAAAGGGAGCGATAAGCGGAGTCAAAACAGGCTTTTCCGGTGTAGACGATAGGCTCGTAGAGATGGGGAAGGGTGACTTTGTAATCGTTGGCGCCCGTCCCGGTATGGGAAAAACCTCATTTGTTTTGAATATAGCTACAAACGTCGCAAAAAAAGAGAAAAAGGCAGTAGCAATATTCTCTCTTGAGATGCCCGGAGAGCAGCTTGTTACAAGACTTATATCCAGTGAAGCTATGATTGACAGCCATAAGCTCAGAACCGGTGATTTATCCGCTGAGGATTGGGAAAACATCGCATCTGTCAGCAACGAGCTTTCGGGTGTCGATATCTATATAGACGACACCTCTGCAATAGGCGTTACCGAAATGCGTTCAAAGCTTCGCAGAATTAACAATCTCGGACTCGTTGTAATTGACTATATCGGTCTTATGCAGTCCAATACCTTCGTTGATAACCGAGCTCAGCAGGTCGGAGAGATTTCCCGAAATCTCAAAATAATGGCAAAGGACCTTGGCGTTCCCATTGTCTGCTGCGCGCAGCTTAACCGCGGAACCGAAGCAAGAGGCGTTACAAATAAGCGTCCCACTCTCGCCGATTTGAGAGACTCGGGTTCAATCGAGCAGGATGCGGATATAGTGCTTTTCCTTTACCGCGAAACCTACTATAAGGATATTGGTGCAACCACCGAGGATGAAAGCAAGGTTGAGGACACCGCGAACACAGCAGAGGTTATAATTGCCAAGAACAGACATGGCTCGGTAGGTAACGTAACGATGGGCTGGATAGGTCAATTTACTAAGTTTAGAACTATTGAAGATAAAATCCAGATAAACGGAAATTAAATTATGAAATTTCTACCTGATAAAATCATATCAGACGCTAAAATCAGAGAAATTTTCGAAATAGCAATGAAAACTGTCAAGCGTCTTGATATGATGCCATATATTAAAGAAGGTGTTGTTGTCGGATTTTCGGGCGGTGCGGATTCTGTTATGCTGCTTCTGTTTCTGAATTACTTAAAGAGCAACCATAATTTTCCGCTTTGTGCTATCCATGTAAACCACGGTATAAGAGGCGATGAGGCAGAGCGTGATATGAACTTTTCACGTGATTTTGCGCAATCACTCGGAGTTCCTTTCCATTCCGAAATCTGTGACGTTCCAAAACTGGCAAAAGAGGCAAAGGTTGGAACCGAGGAAATGGCAAGGAATGTACGCTACGGTGTGTTTTCGAAATTTATTACTCAAAACCGTGACCTCTATAAGACCGTTGCAACAGCACACAATTCCACTGATAACGCTGAAACGGTTATATTCAATATGACACGCGGTTCAGGAACTGCGGGAATTAAAGGAATTTCTCCAATAAGAGATAACGTCATAAGACCGCTTATTGAGATTCCGAAAGATATAATTACAAAAGCGCTCGATTCAGCAGGTGTACCATACGTAACCGACAGTACGAATGCCTCTGTGGAGTATACAAGAAATTTCGTGCGGCACGAAATTTTACCAAGGCTACGTAAAATCAACCCTTCTTTTGAAGATGCGATTACAAGACTCAGCGGCACAATTCGCCATGATAACGATTATATAAGCGGAATATCCGAAACCTTTTTGAAAGAAAACTTAAAAGAAGGAAAAATAGAGCTTAGCGCACTTTCAAGATTGCATCAAGCCGTGCTGAGCCGCGTTGTGAAAATCTGGTTGCAAGCTACATCGTCAGTCTCACCGGAGAGTATCCACATTAATGAAATCAGCTCTCACGTCCGCGAAAATGACGCATTCGATATAGACGTACCGGGAGGTATGCGCTTTTGCTGCGACGGTAGGCATTGCTTTATAAAGAAAAAGACTGAGCAATCAGAAAAAACGGATACACTTCGTGTACCGCTCAAACAGGGAATGACCTTTATACCGGAGCTTGATATAGCAGTTTTGATTTCACGTGATAAAAACGAAGTTTTTTCTTCAAATGTTTACAATTTTTCAATACAACAAAATCTCGGCTCTGATATAATAGAAAAAGATTTATTCTTGAAAACGCGCGAGAGCGGTGACAGCTATCGAGTCCGTGGAATGACAAAACGGCTCAAAAAGCTGTTTAATGATAAAAAAATACCCGGCAGCGAGCGAGGCAGAGTACCGATTATCTGCGATTCCTTGGGAATTATCTGGGTACCCGGGTTTTCTGTAAGAGACGGCTGCAATGATGATAAATCCGATTCGCTTTGGGTAACAATATATCATAAGAACGCCTAATAGGAATAGAAAAGAAAGGCTTGGAAGCATTTAAATGAAAGCAAATTTTAAAAGTATTATAATGCTTGTGGTTTTGGTGGTTGCCGTTATACTGATGGTGACCTTCTTCACCAATTCCTTTAACGATCAGGAAAAATTCGAATATAGCGACCTGATAGATTGCTTTGAAAAGGATTTGGTAACCTATTTTGAGATTGACGGTAATCTCCTTATGACCGTTAAGCATTACAATATATCAACCGACGAAGACGGTGAGTACGAGTACGACAAGGATGGTAACTATAAATACGAAACCAACAGTGACGGAGAGCCCAAAATCTTCACCGATACCATTCAGCTAAGCTACAATTTCCAGCTTGAGCAGATAAACTCTTTGGCTCAGGGTGAAGGCGAAGCCGGAGAACTCAAAAACCTCGAAGACTACAACTTTGCCGCACCTAAGCAGACCCCTTGGTACGTAGCATATCTTCCTTACATTATATTTGCCGTACTTCTTGTCGGTCTTTGGATATTCCTTATGAGGCAAACCTCAGGGGCAGGAGGAAAGCTCAATTCCTTCTCAAAATCCAAAGCTAAGCTCTCAAATGACAAAAATCCTGTAAAATTTGTCGACGTTGCCGGCGCAGACGAGGAAAAGGCAGAGCTTGAAGAGGTTGTTGAATTTCTCAAAGACCCCGCAAAATTCGTTAAGCTCGGTGCAAGAATACCTCGCGGTGTTCTCCTTGTAGGCCCTCCGGGCACTGGTAAAACCCTTCTTGCAAAGGCTGTTGCGGGCGAGGCAGGCGTTCCGTTCTTCTCAATATCAGGTTCAGATTTCGTAGAAATGTACGTAGGTGTCGGTGCATCGCGTGTAAGAGATTTATTCGAGCAGGCTAAAAAGCACGCACCGAGCATTATTTTCATAGACGAGATCGACGCCGTTGGTCGTCACAGAGGCGCAGGTCTTGGTGGCGGACACGA
>JAZNDN010000018.1:0-3089 GCA_045588085.1 Eubacteriales bacterium | reverse complement strand
CGCTTCGGGATTTTTCGGATTGTTCGGCAAATCGAAATACTCAACCTGATCCTCGGGATAGTTCGTAACGGTAACCTTGATCGGGTTCAGGATGGCGATTCTTCGCGGTGCCGTCTCGTTCAATTCCTCGCGAATACAATGCTCGAGCAACTCATAATCAACGACGCTATACGCCTTCGCAACACCCGCACGCGCAACGAAATCAAAAATAGAGGACGGTGTGTAGCCGCGGCGGCGAAGTCCGCAGAGCGTAGGCATACGGGGATCATCCCATCCGTCGACCAGCCCTGTCTCGACCAGCTCACGCAGATACCTCTTGCTCATTACAGTATGTGTGACATTGAGTCTGGCGAACTCTCTTTGCTTGGGCTGATGCTCTATGCCTATATTCTCAACGACCCAGTTATACAGAGGTCTGTGATTCTCAAACTCTATGGAGCATAACGAGTGGGTTATGCCCTCAAGTGCATCCTGAATAGGATGCGCATAGTCGTAAAGCGGATAGATGCACCATTTGTCACCCTGTCTGTGATGACTGGTGTGAACTATTCTGTATATCGCGGGGTCTCTCATATTGATATTAGGCGATGCCATATCAATTTTTGCGCGAAGAGTCTTTGCACCGTCGGCAAATTCACCGTTTTTCATTCTTTCGAACAAATCAAGGTTTTCTTCGACAGAGCGATTGCGGTAAGGGCTTTCCTTTCCGGGCTCGGTAAGAGTACCGCGGTAAAGACGCATTTCATCGGCGCTCAAATCGCAAACGTACGCCTTGCCGTCCTTTATAAGCTTAACGGCAAATTCATAGCACTTGTCAAAATAGTCTGAGCCGTAGAATATTCCGCCGCTGGGCTCGCATCCGAGCCACTTGAGGTCCTCATAGATACTCTCAACGTACTCATTGTCCTCCTTGGAGGGATTGGTATCGTCGTATCTAAGGTTAAAAAGACCTCCGTATTTTTTGGCGGTCATGGCGTTTATCCAAATTGCCTTAGCAGAGCCTATATGCAGATAGCCGTTCGGCTCCGGAGGGAATCTCGTATGAATTTTAAGCTCGGGATTTTCTTTGAGATCCTCGTCTATTATGTCGTGGATAAAATTGTTTCTGAGTTCTTCCATTGATTTTATGTCCTTTGTTTGAAATAAGCGGCGGCCTCCGAGACGGTACTGTCCTCGCCGTGCCCGCTGTATATTATCAGCTCTTTATTTAAATTTGCTATTCGGTGCAGAGATTTTTGTAAGGCAAGCGGATCGCCTCCGGGAAGATCAAATCTTCCGTATCCTCCGTTTGCAAAAACGGTATCTCCCGTGAAAATAAATCCTTCGCCTATGAGACATATCGAGCCCTTCGTATGTCCGGGCGTTTCAATTACTCTGAGCTGTTCATTGCCAAGGGTTATAACCTGCCCCTCGGACACGGGCCTGTATTTCCCCTCGTAGGCAAATTCCTTGCCGCAAAGCCAAGGTGAAAGGTTAAGCGCAGGATCCGAAAGTCCTGCGGCATCCTGGGCGCAAACAAGAATTTCCGTGCTTGCACCGATATATGAATTTATATGGATTATATGGTCATAGTGAGTATGACTCAGTATAACGTAACGAAAATCCAAATCTGAAAAGCCGACACGTGCACGCGCTGCATCCGAATGGTGCGACGGGTCAATTACACACATCTCTTTTCCTGATTTGAGAATATAGCAATTCGATGCTATAGAATCTTTAGAGGATAGCTTGAAAATTTCCGTATGTTTTTCCCCCTGACAATCGATTACCATATTAGTATAACATAAAGATTTTTAAAAGTCTAGTATTTTTCACGAGAAAGTAACTGCAAGTTTAATTAATTCATAAAATGTTAGTGCACCGTTGTCGGATGCGAAAGGGGAAAGGATTATGAAAAAAACAGTTTTAAGATTCGGCTCACTTACTTATGCCATGAAGGCTCAGAAAAGGTTGAAGGCCGCAAAAATAGACACAGAACTGGTGAAATTTGATAACACGGAATTTAACGAGGGCTGCACGTATGCATTAAAAATCGACTACGCCGATTTCTACGCTGCTGCCCAAACGCTTAAGGCTGCAGGGGTTGCATTCTCTGCTCCGAAATCAGATAACGGTGGGTAAGTATGATATATTTCGACAATGCTGCAACAACGTTTCCTAAGCCTCCAAATGTTCTGCGCGACGTCAGAAAGTGCTTGAAAAAATATTGTGCCAATCCCGGCAGAAGCGCGCACGCACTTGCTATACAATCGGCAGAGGCTGTTTATTCCGTGAGAGAGCGCTTGGCGGATTTCTTGAGCTTTGATTATCCGGAGCGCATAGTATTTACTTCAAACGCAACCCACGCATTAAATCTGGCAATATTAACGAGCATACGAGAAAAATGCCACGTGATATGCTCAGATGCAGAGCATAATTCCGTTTTAAGACCGATATATTATCTGCAATCGAGGCTCGGCGTTGAGATTTCTTTCTTCCGGAGCGGTGAAAATTTGGAAGAGAGAATACCGCCTCTCATACGTTCGGATACAAAAGCAATTGTGTGCACCCTTTGCTCTAACGTTAGCGGAATTGAAAATTCGCTTAGTACACTGGCAAAAATAAAGGAAGCATACAATTTAATGCTTATCGTCGATGCCTCACAAATAGTCGGTCATAAACCGATAAGTCTCAAAGACGTGCCATGCGATATTCTGTGTGCCCCCGGACATAAATCTCTTTTTGGAATGCAGGGTGTTGGCTTCGCCGTATTTTGCGACGGTAAAATAAAAGAGGAATTTATGCTTGGCGGAACCGGTAGTGATTCTAAAAATCGGAGTATGCCGAATTTTTTGCCGGAAAGATACGAAGCGGGAACGGTACCCGTCCCGTCTATCGTAAGCGTTGGTTCCGGAATTGATTTTATAAATTCCGTGGGTATTGATGAGGTATCCCGTAAAATTGATATTTTAACCCAAAAGGCAAAGGAAATACTGGATGACGCAGGCGGTGTAAGATACGTAGGAGATAACGGTATTGTATCGTTTTTCTGCGACGGTATCCCCTCCTCTGCGATTGCATCTGTTCTCAACGGCTACGGCATCTGTGTA
>JAZNDN010000017.1:0-3143 GCA_045588085.1 Eubacteriales bacterium | reverse complement strand
ACGAGCACGACGAAGAGTGCCATTGCCACGAGCATCATCACGAGCACGACGAAGAGTGTCATTGCCACGAGCATCATCACGAGCACGGTGAAGAGTGTCATTGCCACGAGCATCACCACGAGCACGGCGAAGAGTGCCATTGCCACGAGCATCATCACGAGCACGGACATCATCATGCGGATGAGGTATTCGCTAGCGTTGGCGTTGAAACCACCAAGAAATTTACCCCTGAGCGCATAAGCGCGATACTTAAGAGCTTTGACGATAGCGAGGAATACGGAACCGTGCTTCGTGCAAAGGGAATTGTGGAATCCGAAGGTGGCAAGTGGATTCATTTCGATTACGTTCCCGGTGAGGCAGACGTTCGCTTCGGAAGCTGTGGTGTAATCGGAAGATTTTGTGTAATCGGCTCCGGAATAGACCGCGAAAAGATTAAGGCGTTGTTTGAAATTTAAGGTAGAAACGAAATGGATGTAGCAGTATATCTTTTTACCGGCTTTCTTGAGGCCGGAAAGACAAAATTCATAATAGAAACCATGCAGGACGAGAATTTCAACGATGGAACCAGAAAGTATCTCGTCATAAGCTGTGAGGAGGGTGAGGAGGAGTATTCTCCTGAGCTCTTCGGAGATAACGTTTCCTTTTGCAGCTTTGAAAACGTAGAGGATCTTGTGCCTGACAGACTTGAGGCCAGAAGAAAGCGCGCCGGAGCAGATATAGTTGTTATAGAGTATAACGGAATGTGGCAGCTTGACAGGCTTTACAATTCATTGCCGCAGAGCTGGACTGTTTATCAGGAGATTTGCATACTGGATTCAACCACGGTTATGTCGTATAACGCTAATATGCGTCAGCTGGTTGTTGATAAGCTTACGAGCTGTGAGATGGCGGTTTTCAACAGAACTAACGGTAAAACCGACAAAGAGGAGCTTCATAAGCTTGTCAGAGGAGTAAACAGAAAGTCCGCTATATGCTACGAAAACGAGGATGGCGAGGTCGAATTTGATACTATCGAGGATCCGCTGCCTTATGATATAAATGCGGCGGTAATTGATATAAAGGATGAGGATTTCGCAATTTTCTATCGCGATATGAGTGAGGAATTTGATAAATACCGCAATAAGTGCGTTCGCTTCAAGGGAATTTGCGCACTTGATGCCACGCTTCCCAAGGATAACTTTGCAATCGGCAGACATATAATGGTTTGCTGTGCAGACGATATCTCTTACAGAGGTGTTGTCGCAAAGGGTATGCATTCCGTAAAGATAAAGACAAGAGATTGGCTTATAGTAAAAGGAATACTCAGAGAGGAGTATTCGGCTCTTTACGGAGGTGTCGGTCCCGTGCTTGAGGTTTTGGAAGCCGTAAGATGCGAAAGGGCAGAGCCCGAGGTAGCGACCTTTTAATAATTCTTTTTGAACGGAGAGTCTTATGAAGACGAAAAGCTCTAAATTTTCCTTTGAAATGTATTCAAAAACCGCATCAGGTACTCTTATTCTGCCAACCTACCGCAAGAGCGCAATGGAGATTGTTGAGGTAACCGAGGGTGAGGTTACGGTGCAGATAGGAACGGATTTTGTGGAGGCTGTGTCAGGAAATTTTCTATTCATTCCTGCTGATACCGTGTATTCTGCCGTAGCAAAGAGCGGACAGGCATCAATAAGAGGTATAGTATTTGATAAATCCATTATCGAAGCCGATATGGCAAATTACGAGAATGAGATCTTTTATATGTTCTATACGCAGTCCGAGAACAAGGTTACGGTTTTTGACCGAGAGCATCCCATATACAGCATTCTCAGCCGCTGTATGAACGAGTCGTATGACGAATATTTGCTCAAGGACGTCTGTTACAGACTTCCCATAAGAGCAAATATATATCATATGATGTCAGCACTGCTGCGCTATTATTGCGGCTCTAAGAACGAGCTTGATAAAATAGTTTATCATAACGTGCTAAGACTTCGCCCCGTAATCAATTTCATCGCAGAGGCATTCAAGGAAAAAATCAGAATAGACAGCCTTGCCGAGATGATTATGGTATCCGCGGATTATTTTACAAAAATGTTCAAGGACAGTATAGGAAAGACCCCCGTCGATTATATCAACGGACTGAGAATCAACAAGGCGATGCAGCTTCTTATTGATGAGGATTCTTCAATGGCTGAGATTGCCGAGAAAATCGGATTCTGCAATGCTAACTATTTCCATAAAATATTCAAGCAATATACCGGTGCAAGTCCTCTTGCATACAGAAAATCCGCAAAGCAGTAAATTTGTCGAAAGCGAAAATTAAAGGCTCCCGAGTGCTCGGGCAAAAATGAAAGCGAGTCGAAAATGAAATTCCGACTCGCTTTTTCTTTGTAATTTTAAAAATACGGTTAATTGAGCAAATTTGCCGAAATGGCGGTTATTGTGCTTTTTTTACAACTGTAAGCTCCTCGGTGCCGCGTATAAAGCCTGCGGTTACGATAACCTTTTCTATATTTTCCTCCGAGGGAAGCTCAAACATGGGATTCATCATTGCGTTTTCTATTATGGAGCGAAGTCCTCTTGCACCCGTATTCTGCTCTATTGCAAGCTTTGCAATTTCTTCAAGTGCCGAATCCTCAAATACAAGCTCAATGCCGTCAAGCTCAAAGAGCTTTTTATACTGCTTGTAAATTGCATTTTTAGGCTCTTTCAGTATCCTGACGAGTGCCGACTCGTCAAGATTGTCAAGCGCAACGATTACCGGCAGTCTTCCGACAAGCTCGGGAATTATACCGTATTTTACGATATCGTGCGATATGACGTCCTTGTATACGCCTTTTTCGACCTTGGCGCGCTTTGATTTTTTCTCGGTTGAGAAGCCGATTTGCTGGGCACCCTGTCTTTGCTCGATAATGGATTCAATGCCGTCAAATGCACCGCCGCAGATAAAGAGTATATTTTTCGTATTTATTTGGATAAATTCCTGGTTAGGATGCTTTCGTCCGCCCTGAGGAGGAACGTTGGCAACAGTGCCCTCAAGAATTTTTAGAAGCGCCTGCTGAACGCCCTCGCCCGAAACGTCACGGGTTATAGAGCGGTTTTCACCCTTGCGAGAAATCTTGTCTATCTCGTCGATATATATAATTCCGCGCTCGGCAAGCGGTACGTCA
>JAZNDN010000016.1:0-9272 GCA_045588085.1 Eubacteriales bacterium | reverse complement strand
ACATTTGTCTTCCTAAGACCGCTTGGCCTCCGACTTCAAAATGTAAAGAAATGATTATAAAAATATAAGAGGTCGCAAGTGAAACGGCGCTTTCTGATTGCCAAATGTTCATTTTGGCTGAGTCTGCATTTGAAAAGATTTCAACTGAAAATTCGCCCCAAGGCATAATTTGTGTAATAAAATATCTTGACTTTTTTAATTATTCAGATATAATATATAAGGAAGACTTTTTGCTTTCCGAGGGTGAGAAGGCTCTTATTTTGTGTTCTGTTCGTGATCCGGGCAATTTAGGCGCTGTAATCAGAAGTGCCGCGGCATTTGGAGTGGACAGAATTTATTTGAGCTCCGATTGCGCTGACGTTTACAACAGTAAGACGGTAAGGGGTGCGATGGGAAGCCTATTTAAAATCAAAATAACGACAGTCGGTGATATGCCGTCGCTTGTTGCGGCAATGCAAGGCGTTGGCAGACGTGTTTTTTCTGCCGAGCTCAGACCCGGCGCGCTTTCTCTTTCCGACGTTGCGCTCAGGGCAAGCGACGTGTTTATTATCGGCAACGAGGGGCACGGAATACCCGAGCAGATTTCTTCATGCTGCGATAGCAGCGTGTTTATTCCGATTTCGGCTAATACCGAGTCGCTTAATGCCTCGGTTGCTGCAGCGGTTATTATGTGGGAGATATGCAAATTTAACTGACATTCGGGGTGATATCAATGAACGACCTTGTATACTGGATTTGGCTTTCGCAGGCGGTTACCGCAGGAACTGAAGCTTTCGGCAAACTGATAAACAAATTTTCTTCACCGAGAGAAATATACGAGGCGAATGACGCCGATATCGCAGCATGTATAGGCTCGCGCTCAAGAGATATATCGGCGCTTTCAGACAAGAATCTTTCTTCCGCAGAGAAAATACTCGGATTTTGTATGTCAAAAAACATTGGCATTCTTACCTATTCCGATGAAAAATTCCCGAATGCTCTCAGAAAAATATCTAATCCGCCGGTGTTGCTTTATTACAGAGGCGTGCTTCCGGATTTTAACTCAGAGTGCTTAATTTCGGTAGTAGGAACAAGGCGTCTTACCGATTACGGCAGAAAAAACGCATTTGAAATCGGTTCGGATTTAGCAAAGGCAGGAGCTGTTATTGTTTCGGGTATGGCTATCGGTATTGACGGCGTTGCTATGGCCGGAGCTCTTTCTTCCGGCGGTGTAACCGTTGCTTTCCTCGGAAGCGGAATAGACGTATGCTATCCCGAGGTACACCAAACGCTTGCTAGGGCAATAGTTAAAAACGGATGTGTTATGACCGAATATTGCCCGGGAACTAAGCCCGACGGCTATAATTTCCCGAGGAGAAACAGACTAATCAGCGGTATTTCATCTGCCGCGATAGTTATTGAGGGCAAGGAGCGCAGCGGTTCGCTTATAACCGCAAGATGCGCAAAAATGCAGGGCAAGGCATTGTATGCATTGCCGGGGAATGTCGATAATGAAACGAGCGAGGTTACAAATTTGCTCATCAAAAACGGAGCAAAGCTTATTACCTCGGCTTACGATATCGTTGCTGATTTCGAATATACGTATCTCGGAAAAATAAATCCTTTTGCTATGGCACAGAAAAGCAATGTCAAAATGATGGACGCGCTTTCCGAGTACAAGGTGAGCTGTGTTACTCACTCGGATAAGGTGTTCTTCTCATCATCAGGACGCTCAGCGCGTTCAGCGAGAAAGGAAACGTCGGAAAATGACGTTCGTGAAACCCAAGACGCACGTAATGATAGCAAAAAAGCCGAGAGTATCACTCCCGAAGCTGCAGGATTTGATAAATCTGCAATAGAAATCTACCGAAAAATTCCTCTTGAAGGGGAAATAGCTATAAATGCTCTCGTGGACGGTGAAAATACTCTCAGAGACGTTATGCGAGCTTTGTTTAAGCTTGACGTCGGAAAATTTATAGTTATGCTTCCCGGCGAGAAGGTAAAACGTAAACTGTAATGAAAGGTGCGGTTAGAACCGCTGTGCTATGGCTAATTTAGTAATTGTTGAGTCGCCTGCCAAGGCGAATACCATAAAAGGATACCTTGGCTCAAACTATAAGGTAATAGCTTCCAAGGGTCACGTGCGTGATTTGCCGAAAAGCACGCTTGGCATAGACGTCGAAAACGGCTTTGCTCCGCACTATATCAATATAAGAGGCAAGGGTGACGTTATCAGCGAGCTGAAGCGCGAATCCCGAAATGCATCTAAAATATTCCTTGCAACCGACCCGGACCGCGAGGGTGAGGCTATTTCGTGGCACATTGCCACCCAGCTCGGCATTCCCGAGGATAAGGCGTGCCGAGTAACCTTTAACGAAATAACAAAGGGTGCTGTTAAGGAAGCGATTAAATCGCCCAGAAAAATAAATCTTGATTTGGTTAATTCTCAGCAGGCAAGAAGGATTCTTGACAGACTCGTCGGTTTTAATCTCAGCCAGGTTCTTTGGAAAAACGTAGGAAGTGGACTTTCCGGCGGACGCGTTCAGTCGGTTGCTGCCCGTATAATCAGCGAAAGAGAACGTGAAATACGCGAATTTTGCCCCAAGGAATACTGGACTATCGATGCAAAGCTTCTGACAGACGGCGGAAGCGAAATTGAATTCAGATTTTCCGGCAACGAACATGGAAAAATTAAGTTGAACAGCAAGCAAGAGGCTGATGCTGTAATAAATGCCGTAAGCAAGTCCGATTTTGCGGTTTCGTCGGTAAAGCATTCGGAAAAGCAAAGACACCCGGCACCGCCCTTTACCACCTCCACTCTTCAGCAGGAGGCATCAAAGAGATTAGGATTTCAGTCGCATAAGACTATGAAGGTTGCCCAAGAGCTTTACGACGGATTGAATTTGGGAAATGAGCTTGGCGGAGTTCAGGGTCTGATAACCTATATGCGTACCGACTCTACCAGAATTTCGGCAACCGCCCAGTATAGCGCAAGGGAGTATATCAAAGATAATTTCGGAGAGGAGTATCTTCCCGAAAATCCCAGAGTTTTCAAAGCTAAAAACGATGCCCAGGACGCTCACGAGGCCATTCGTCCGTCAAGTGTTCAGCTCTCACCGAGGCGTCTGAGAAAAATACTCAGTCAGGACCAGTACAAGCTTTACAAGCTTATCTAAAAAAAATTCCTTACCAGCCAGATGGAAGCCGCTGTTATAGATACCGTTTCGGTGGACGTTGAAAATTCCGGATACCTATTCAAGACGGCGACCTACAACGTCAAGCGCCAGGGTTATACTGTTCTTTACGATAATTCCGAGGAAAGCTATGCCGATGACGACGAGCATATCACGCATAACGCAATACCCGCGCTTTGTGAGAAAGAAAAGCTGCGTGTGAGTACGCTTAGCGGAAATCAGCATTTCACAGAGCCTCCCGCAAGATATACCGAGGCTACCCTTATAAAGTTCCTTGAGGAAAACGGAATAGGCAGACCTTCTACCTACGCTCCGATAGTTTCAATAATTATCTCCAGAGATTACGTACGTCGCGAGGGAAAGTCCCTTGCTGCTACAAAACTCGGAGAGATTACAACCGAGTTTATGAAAACTCATTTTCCCGAGGTTGTTGACTATGAATTTACCGCCTTTATGGAAGAGCAGCTTGATTCCATAGAGCGCAATGAAAATACAATTAACGGCGTTATCGGTGAGTTTTACGATAAATTTTCAAAAGAGCTTGCCGCCGTTGAAAGCAAGGGAAAATCTGCGTCTGTTGCCATTCCTGCCGAGGTCAGCGAATATAGCTGTGAGCTTTGCGGAAGGCCGATGATATACAAAAACGGCAGATTCGGAAAGTTTTTGGCGTGCTCCGATTACCCTTCGTGTAAATATACCGTAACCGTTGATAAAAACGGTGTTCCTCAAAAGCAAAAGGAACGTAAGACTGCTGCTTTGGCAGGATTTAAGTGTGAAAGCTGCGGCAGCGATATGGTCGTCAGAAACGGAAAGTTCGGAGAATTCTACGCCTGCATTAACTATCCCGTATGTAAGTTCACGAAGCAGAAGATTGATAAAACCGGCATAATGTGTCCGAGGTGCAACGGTGAAATAGTTGCGCGCAGAATCAGCGGTAAGAACCTGCTTTACAGCTGTTCTTCCTATCCCGAGTGCGATTTTTCTTCATGGGATAAGCCGCTTTCGGAAAAATGCCCCGACTGTCAAGGCATGCTTTATTACAGAAGAACGAGAAACAGCATTATATGCAAAACCAAGGGCTGCGATTTCAGCCGTGAATGCTCAGAGGAGCCTGCCGATGAATAAGGAATACGTGACCGTTGTCGGAGCAGGGCTTGCGGGCTGTGAGGCGGCTTGGCAGATTGCCAGACTCGGAGTCCCGGTTGTGCTTTATGAAATGAAGCCCAATAAGCGTTCCGACGCTCATCACAGTGACGGATTTGCGGAGCTTGTTTGTTCTAATTCCTTGCGTTCAAATCAGCTTAACAACGCCGTTGGACTTCTCAAGGAAGAAATGCGCCGCATGGGCTCTCTCATAATGGAAGCCGCCTACGAAACTCAGGTTCCCGCAGGTAGTGCATTAGCTGTAAACCGCGAGCAGTTCAGCGCGTATATAACCGATAAAATAAAAAACAACCCATTGATAACAGTGATTGAAAAGGAAATCACGGAAATTGACGCTGAGGGAATAACCGTAATTGCTACCGGTCCGCTGACGTCCGATGCTCTTGCCGAGAAAATTAGTAAAATCACCGGCGGAGATGAGCTTCATTTCTTTGATGCAGCGGCTCCTATCGTTGATTTTTCTACGGTTAATACCGACATTGCCTTTTTTGCATCCAGATACGGAAAAGGAGAACCCACCGACTATCTGAACTGTCCTATGACCGAGGAGCAGTACGATGCATTTTATAAGGCACTGCTCAGCGCCGAGGTGGCAGAACTTAAAAGCTTTGACAAGGAAGCGCAGGCCTTGACTGTTTTTGAGGGCTGTATGCCGGTCGAGGTTATGGCTTCGCGAGGCTATGATACGTTGAGATTCGGCCCCATGAAGCCGGTAGGGCTCCCTGTACCCTCTACGCAAAAGGACGCTTTCGCTACGGTTCAGCTCAGAAGAGAAAACAAAGAGGGAACGATGTATAATATCGTCGGATTCCAGACTCATCTGACCTTTGCCGAGCAAAAAAGAGTTTTCAGAATGATTCCCGGACTTGAAAACGCTGAATTTTTCAGATACGGCGTCATGCACAGAAATACCTACATAAATTCTCCCGGAAGACTCACAAGGGAATACGGGTTCGCAAAGATGCCGCGACTGTTCTTTGCAGGCCAGATGACGGGAGTGGAGGGATACGTTGAATCGGCTTCCTCCGGCTTCGTTGCGGGCATTAACGCTGCAAGACGATTCCTTGGGAAAGAGCCCTTGATATTCCCGGATACGACTGAAATAGGAGCTTTGGCAAAATACGTCAGTTGTGGCGGTTTGTCATCGTCCTTCCAGCCTATGAACGCTAATTTCGGTATAATTGCTCCGTTTGATAAAAAAGTTAAGGGAGGCAAAAGATTCAGGAACGAGGCCTACGCCGCACGTTCCTTGGAGATAATCGATTCGGATTACTCGAATCTTGAAGATTTATGAAAATTTTAGTTGACGTAATGAGCGGTGATAATGCGCCCGTTGAGCTTATAAAAGGTGCAATACTCGCTGAAAATGAATATACCGAGCATGAAATTTCCATAATCGGAGACGAAAACGTAATTTCCGATACCGTAATCCAAAACAATTTCAACCTCGGAACGATAAGTATATACAACAGCAAATCCGTCATTTCAATGGAGGATAGTCCGCTTTCCGTAGTGAGAGATAAGCGCGATTCTTCTATGGCAATGGGACTTAAGCTTCTTGCGGAGGGGAAATTCGATGCATTTGTAAGCGCGGGAAATACCGGAGCGCTTATCACCGGTGCAACGCTTATCGTCAAGCGTATCATCGGTATAAACAGAGCTGCTATTGCTTCTATACTTCCGCTTTCCTGTCCGGTGCTTCTCATGGACTCCGGAGCAAACCTTAACGTAAGCTCGGACAATATATGTCAGTTCGCATTTATGGGTGCGAAATACATGGAAAAAATATACGGTATTGAAAGACCGAGAATCGGTCAGCTCAATAACGGAACCGAGTATAACAAGGGTAAAGACCTGCAGATTGAGTCCTATCAGCTTCTTAGCGAAAGCGGTTTGAATTTCGTCGGTAACGTAGAGGCGAAGGATGTGCCGTTCGATATATGCGACGTCCTTGTCACCGAGGGCTACACGGGAAATATTTTCTTAAAGAGCGTCGAGGGAATGGGAAAATTCCTTATGAGTATGCTTAAGGACGTTTTGCTTACGAACTTTGCTACAAAGGTTTCGACCCTTACGATGAAAAACAAAATCAAAGACATAAAGCATAGATTCGATTCATCGGAGCACGGCGGTGCACCGCTCCTTGGTATAAGTAAGCCTGTTATAAAGGCTCACGGTTCCTCGGATGCAAACGCTATAAAAAATGCCGTAAGGCAGGCGATATTCTTCGTTTCCTCCGGAATCAACAATGATATCGCAAGCTTTGCTATCGACTACGACGATAAAAAGATAATCGCAGACAGCGACAAGGATTTTATCGCAGATTAAGTCTGCAAGGAAATTTCACGAGAGGAGGCAGCCTATGGCTATCGGTAAGGATTTTTCGGAGCTCATTGACAGTATCGGCTATGAGTTCTTTGACGTCGCATACCTTGAGAATGCACTGACGCATTCCTCATATTCAAACGAATACAAAGCCAAGGGGCTTACTCTTCCGTCAAATGAAAGACTTGAATTTTTAGGCGACGCCGTTCTGCAAATATTCGTCAGCGAATACATATACGACAATTTCCGCTCCTGCAACGAGGGAAAGCTAACCGTTATGAGACAGCGGCTGGTTTGCGAGAAAACGCTTTCCTCAATTGCCGAAAAGATTTATCTTGGGCGCTATATTCATCTGGGAAAAGGCGAGGAGGAGACCTCCTGCAGAACTCGCCCTAAGGTTCTGGCAAACGCCCTTGAGGCTCTGATAGGAGCACTTTACGTGGATAGTAAGGCACGCGGTGATGAGGAATACAAAAGAGTTCTTCTTCGTCTTTTCAGCGACGAGCTTGCCGTTTCCGATAAGGTTGTTGGGGCGGATTATAAAACTCTGCTTCAGCAGCTCGTTGAAAAGGACGGCTCTGCAACGCTTGAATACGTCGTTGAATCCGAAACAGGTCCCGACCACGATAAATTTTATACCGTAATTGCCAAGGTTAATAACAACAATGTCGGTCAGGGGCGTGCAAGAAAGAAAAGAGATGCGGAAATGCAGGCAGCCAAGGTTGCACTTAGTCTGTTCGGTATAAAGGTGTGAGTATGAAAAAGCATATCAACATACCTATTTTCATTCCTCACCTCGGATGTCCGAATCAGTGCGTTTTCTGCAATCAAAGAACAATTTCCGGAGTTAAGGAATTTAATCCCGATTCCGTCCGTGATATTGTAGAGGATCATTTGAAAACCTCAGATTGCGGCGCTGATACCGAAATTGCCTTTTTCGGAGGCTCGTTTACCGGTATCGACAGGGGGCTTATGACAGTTCTTCTGGATATCGCTTACGAATACGTAAAATCAGGTGCTGTCAGCTCGGTAAGATGCTCAACAAGACCTGACTATATAGATTCCGAAATCCTTGCTTTGCTCAAATCAAAAGGTGTCGGTACAATTGAGCTTGGGCTTCAAAGCACCGATTCGGGCGTGCTTTCCGCTTGTAAAAGAGGGCATAGCATTGAGGACGAGGAAAAGGCGTGTCGTCTGATTCTTGAGAATGGATTTACCCTCGGTGCTCAGATGATGATAGGGCTTCCCGCATCAACTCCCGAAAACGAGCTGAAAACCGCAGAATTTATAGTAAAATCCGGTGCGAAGGAAGCGAGAATATATCCGACTGTGGTATTCAGAGAGACCGAACTTTGCAGCATGACGGAAAACGGTGTCTATACGCCTTTGTCGATTGAGGATGCAGTTGAACGCTCGGCATCGGTGCTTAAGCTTCTTAACGAGGGCGGTGTGAGGGTACTTAGGATAGGTCTTTGCGATTCGGAAAACCTCCACTCTCAGCAAACCTTTTTTGCAGGGCCTAACCACGCGGCACTCGGTGAGCTTGTTGAAAACAGGCTTTATCTGAAGCTTATCGAGCAAAGGCTGACACCGTCAGACAACCTGCATGATAAGATATGTGTTATCACAGCTCCCAAGGGCCATACCTCAAAGGTTATAGGGCAGGGGAGAAGCAATAAAATACTTTTGATTAAGAACTTCGGATTTAAGGACGTTAAGGTTAAGGAATCCGACGCTCTTTCAGGATACAATATACTTCTTGACATTCAAGAGAGGAAACAAAATGTACTTAAAGTCACTTGAGCTTCACGGCTTCAAATCATTCCCGAACAGAACGGTTCTCACTTTTGAAAGAGGTGCGACCGTTATCGTCGGTCCTAACGGAAGCGGAAAATCGAATATTTCCGATGCTATGCGTTGGGTTCTCGGAGAGCTTTCCAGCCGAAATATCAGAGGAACCAAGATGGAGGACGTTATATTCGGAGGTACCGATAACCGTCGTCCTATGGGATTTGCGGAGGTTTCGGTTACATTCGATAATTCAGATCCCGAAAACAGACTGGATTCTCCATTCGACGAGGTTATAGTTACCAGACGTTATTACAGAACGGGCGAGAGTGAATATCTTATTAACCGCGAGCCCAAGCGTTTGCGCGATATTTACGAGTTGTTTATGAATACCGGTGTGGGACGAGAAGGATATTCCATTATCGGACAGGGTAAGATTGCGGAAATTATTTCAAAGAAGAGCGACGAGCGCAGAAATATTTTCGAAGAGGCAGCAGGTATATCGAAATACCGCCACAGAAAAGAGGAGACCGAGCGTAAGCTTAAGAATACGCAGGACAATCTTGACAGAATCAATGACATAAGAACCGTCCTTGAAAGCAGAGTCGGACCTCTTGAAAAGGAAGCCGAAAAAGCACGCCGCGGTCTTGCGATATACGAGGAGAAAAAACGTGCCGACGTTTCGCTTTGGCTTTACGATACCAAGCAGATAAGAATTGATATTGAGACTGCGGAGAATGCTCTTAAGCTTTCCCGTCACGAGCTTGAAATAGTTGACGAAATTATTGCGGAGCTCAATGCTCAGAATGACGAAATATACAT
>JAZNDN010000015.1:0-7007 GCA_045588085.1 Eubacteriales bacterium | reverse complement strand
TACAGCAAAGGAGAGACAATAATGTTTGTTTATTGCTTGTACATTAGCGGTTCTATGGCAGGGGATGAAATACACAATGCGAACGATGACTGTGCAATTTGTAAAGCATGGTCGAAAAAGCAGGCAATAAAGAAATTTAAGAGGATGTATTGTGATTTCGAAGAATCCGATGTTTTTCGTGCGAAATACAACAAACATGGAATCGCGGTGTTAACCGATTATTGATTTACGCACCTTTTTTGCGTTTTTACCTACACTTACGCACCATTTGCGCGTTTCTTCACAAACATAAACCGCAATTTTGATACAAAAGGGTTGCGGTTTTTGATTTTTTGTGTTATAATAATGATATCAATTAAAAATGGAGGTATTATTATGAAAATCTTCAAACCTCAAGAATGTAAAACGACACCTCGTGCCGATATGTTCTTGCCCGATTTTTTGAAATATTTCGGTTTCTTTCTTGATGCTGCGGCAGTAGCATTTTTGGTTGCAACATTTATTACGCAAATCTGGGGATTGATTATCGGCGTTCTTATTTGCGGCGGACTCGGTATTGCCGCGTGGCTTTGCTGGAAAAATCAAACAATTAGGATTGTTGACGATGATACTTTTGAGTACACGACCTTTTTAGGTAAAACAACTGTGTATCGCTTTTCTGACATAAAGGAATTGCGCGTAAATCAAGATTCAATGACTTTGATTTTAGCTAATGGAAAAGTACATATAGAGTCTATGGTTCATATGTCTGAAACGCTTGCTAACAAGATAGATCAAGCGATAAATAAAAACGATACCCCTTAAAATTATGTATCAAAATTAGGGTTATTAGCCAAAAAATCGACAAGTTTCGGCTTGTCGATTTTTTTATCCATTGCGGAAGCAATGGCATATCATCACGCTTTAGCGTGTATCTCATCACCGAAGGTGCATATCATCAACCGCAGGTTGTATCCTCTTTCGCAATGATGATATACACGCCTTTGGCGTGATTTAGACGCGTAGGTTCAAGTCCATATCAAAACAACGGAAAACATCTTTTTTATCGCCTATTCACAAAAACAACGGCATGCTCATTCGAGTGTGCCGTGTTTTTGTGTCGTGAGATTTGAGCTTGAGCGCCGGTACGGCAAGAGAGGGACGAGCGCGACTGCGTCCTGTGGACGAGAAAAGGAGCGCAGTTGCAAGAATATTAAATTTATGGCAATAATAGGTGCTCCCGAGGGAGTTTCCCGCGTTGCCGAAGCTCACCCCGACGTTCCCATTTACGTTTCGATTATGGACCGTTGCCTCACCGAGCACGGATATATTCTTCCCGGGCTCGGTGAGGCAGGTGACCGTCTGTTCGGAACAAAATAACCGTACGGTTTGATTATGCCTTATAACAAAAAAGAGTCCAAATTAAATTCTTTGGGCTCTTTTTGTTTATTTTATACCATTTTGCAAGGGTTGTAAGCCTTGTCAAATTCCTCAGCGGTAAGATAACCGAGGCGCAGACAGGCGTCTTTGAGCGTTATATTTTCTGCATGAGCGAGCTTTGCAAGCTCGGCGCACCTTTCGTAGCCGATTATCGTAGAAAGTGCGGTTACGCTCATCAGCGAGCGGTCAAGGTACTCTCGCATTTTTGCCTTGTTTGCGCGTATTCCCGAAATGCACCTTTTGCGGAATGAATCCATAACGTCGGATAGCAGACGGACGCTTTCAAGGTAATTCGCAATGCATACCGGCATAAAAACGTTAAGCTCAAAATTGCCCTGAGATGCAGAGAAGGAAACGGCGGTGTCGTTCGCCATTACCTGAACCGCAACCATCGTCACAGCCTCGCACTGAGTGGGGTTAACCTTGCCGGGCATGATTGAGGAGCCCGGCTCGTTTTCGGGAATAGTTATCTCGCCAAGACCGCAACGCGGGCCGCTGGAAAGCCAACGAACGTCGTTCGCAATCTTCATAAGGTCGCAGGCAAGCGCCTTTAGCGTGCCGTGCGAGGCGACAAGCTCACACTTGGAGGTAAGCGAGTGAAATTTGTTCTCAGATGGGGAAAAGCTCTCACCGGTTATCTCATTGATTTTTTCGCATATAAGAGCGTCAAATCCCTCGGGGGCATTGAGCCCTGTGCCGACGGCGGTTCCGCCAAGCGCAAGCTTTTGAAGCGGAGGCAGAGTTGCCTCTATCAGCTCAAGTGAGCTCTCCAGCGACGCGCGCCAGCCGCTGACCTCCTGAGCGAAGGTTATAGGTGTTGCGTCCTGCAGATGCGTCCTGCCGCTCTTGTAGGTATCTCGGTTGTCGCTCTCAAGGGTGAATAACTCCGCGATAAGCGCCTTAAGCGAGGGTAAAAGCCTGTGCTTTAGCTCAAGCACTGCCGATATATGCATTGCCGCAGGGAAAACGTCGTTTGATGACTGTGACATATTAACGTCGTCGTTTGGGTGAAGAAGCTTTTCGCCTGCCGCGAGATTTGCCGCGTTCGCAATAACCTCGTTGACGTTCATGTTAGTCTGAGTGCCGCTTCCGGTCTGGAATATAACGAGAGGGAACTCGGTGTCAAGCTCTCCCGAAACGACCCTTTTTGCAGCGACTTCAATCGCCGTAAGCTTATTGTGCGTCATTTTCTCAGGGCGCAGTGCGGCATTTGCCCTTGCCGCTGCAAGCTTTATTACCCCAAGGGCGTGTATAAGCTCTGTCGGCATAAGCTCCTTGCCTACTGTGAAATTTTCGAGGCTTCTCTGGGTTTGCGCTCCCCAAAGCTTATCATTTGGAATTTTAACCTCGCCCATGGTGTCTTTTTCTATGCGATATTCCATAACTTAATTCTCCTACGCTGCATACCGGTGCGCTACTTAAATTAAATTCATTCTAGCACAAATACCTCTGTTTTTCAAGACCAAGCGCCAAAAAAACGCAAAAAGTACTGCTCGTATCAGCGTTTTAATTCCTTAAAATATTTTTTCAAAGCCTATTGACAAATGCGGCGCGCGTATGTTAAAATAATCACGTCAAAAGGATAGAGGTGCACTTTACGAAGAGTATCGCAGGCAAAATGCCCCCAAGGCACTGCGAAAAAGGCGTGAGTGCCGAAGTTTGCACTGTGGGAAGGTGCGTGCTGGCAGTTCGGAAAATATCCGCCCTGTTGTCGCAGAAATGCGGAGAGCTATCGACGATTTCGTTATATTCTGACGGATGTTGTGGGATAGCCTTTTTGCGTGGCTATCTTTTTTGTTTTTAACGCGGTTAATATTTTCTCTTTGAAAGGAATATAAAAATGAAGAAAACAGTTTTCACGGGAGCGGCAACGGCTATCGTAACCCCTCTCACCAAGGACGGAATTGATTACGAGCAGTTCGGCAGACTTATCGACTGGCAGATAGAGGCGGGAATTGACGCTATCGTGGCAGTAGGAACCACGGGCGAGGGCTCCACTCTCACCGACGAGGAGCATAAGGCAGCTATCAAGTTCTGCGTAGAAAGAGTTGCCGGCAGAGTTCCCGTAATAGCAGGTACGGGTTCTAACGATACCGCCTATGCAATAGATTTAACCAAGTATGCCTGCGAGGTAGGAGCAGACGCGGTTCTTCTCGTAACTCCTTACTATAATAAGGCAACTCAGCGCGGACTCATCGAGTCCTTCCGCGCAACCGCTGATGCATCGACCGTGCCCTGCATACTCTATAACGTTCCCTCAAGAACCGGCTGCAATCTGACGCCTGCATCCTGCGCAGTTCTCGCCGACCACCCCAATATCGTAGCTATCAAGGAAGCATCGGGTAATATTTCTCAGATTGCCGAGCTCGCTCATCTCGTAGGTGATAAAATTGATATTTATTCCGGAAACGACGACCAGATAGTTCCCATTCTCTCGCTTGGCGGTAAGGGCGTTATCTCGGTTCTTTCGAATATTATGCCGAAGGAAACCTCGGATATGTGCAAAATGTTTATGAATGGCGACGTTGCAGGCGCAAGAGAGCTTCAGCTCAAGCTTCTCCCCCTTATCAACGCCCTCTTCTGCGAGGTTAACCCCATACCCGTCAAGGCGGCTGTAAGTGCTATGGGATACGGTGAAAATTATCTGCGCCTGCCCCTGACTGTCATGGAGGATGCAAACAGAGAGAAGCTCCTTGCTCTTATGAAGGAGCAGAATCTTATCTGATTCTCGCCCGGAAAGGATTACTTAAATGAAAATTTTACTTAACGGCGCGCTCGGATTTATGGGACGCGAGGTTGCCGCACTTTGCGAGGCGGGCTACCGCGCAGCAGTCCTTGCCGCAGGCGTAGACCCGGCGGCTCAGAATACTAACGGTGTACCCGTGTATAGAAATCTTGACGACGTTCCCGAAAATCTGGACGTCGATTGTATAGTTGACTTTTCCCACCATACCTCAACTCCCGCCCTGCTTGAATTTGCCGCACGAAGAGGTATTCCCACCGTCGTTGCAACGACAGGTCACACCGAAGAGGAGCTGTGCGCAATAAAGGAAGCTTCCTTCAGAATCCCTGTGTTTTTCAGCGCAAATATGTCGCTTGGAATCGCGCTTCTCGTCGAGCTTGCCAAGAAGGCAGCCGAGGCAATGCCCGATGCCGAGATTGAGATAATAGAAAAGCACCACGACAGAAAGCTTGATGCCCCCAGCGGCACCGCGCTTATGCTCGCAGACGCTATACGCGAGGTAAGACCTTCCTCCTATGCCAATTGCGGCAGGTCGGGCCACGGAAAGCGTACTGCAGATGAAATCGGTATCCACGCCATTCGTATGGGCAATATAGTCGGAGAGCACGAGGTAATAGTCGGAACCGCAAATCAGACCGTAACCTTGAAGCACGAAGCCCATAGCCGTGCTTTGTTTGCAGAGGGTGCGCTTGCTGCTGCGGCGTATCTTGTCGGCAAGGGAGAGGGGCTGTACGATATGAAATCGCTCGTCAGCAGCTCCGATGAAAAAGCAGAGAACACGATAGGAATCTGAAACTTGATAGAGGTAAGTATATGAAAATAGCAATTTACGGTTACGGAAATCTTGGGCGAGGCGTTGAGTGCGCCGTCAAAGCGGCTTCCGATATGGAGCTTTTCGGAATTTTCACGAGAAGAAGCCCCGAAAGCGTTAAAACCCAGTATCCCGACACCAAGGTCTATTCAGCAGATAGCGTGTATGACTTTAAGGACGAAATTGACTGTATAATACTCTGCGGAGGAAGCGCCACTGACCTTCCCGTGCTCACTCCTATGCTGGCCGAGCATTTTAACGTTGTTGACAGCTTCGATACCCACGCCAAAATACCGGAGCACTTTGACGCGGTTGACGCGGCAGCAAAGTCAGGCGGCAATCTCGCCCTTATCTCTTCCGGTTGGGACCCCGGTCTTTTCTCAATAGCAAGGCTTTACGCTTGCGCCGCGCTCCCTAACGGTCAGGATTACACCTTCTGGGGCAGAGGAATAAGCCAGGGGCACTCTGATGCTATCAGAAGAATTGAGGGCGTTGCCGATGCACGCCAGTACACCGTTCCGATTGATGAGGCGCTTTCTGCCGTCAGAGCAGGGCAAACTCCCACTCTCACCACAGCCGAGAAGCACAAAAGAGAGTGCTACGTTGTTGCTAAGGAGGGCGCAGACCTCGAAAGAATAGCCAACGATATAAAAACTATGCCGAATTACTTTGCCGATTATGATACGTCGGTTGAGTTTATCACCGCTGAGCAGCTTCGCGAAAAGCATTCCGGAATGCCTCACGGCGGCTCGGTTATAAGAAACGGCAAGACCGGCGTTTCGTCGGAGAATAGCCATACCGTAGAATTTAGCCTCAAGCTTGATTCCAACCCCGAGTTTACCGGCAGCGTTCTCACAGCGTATGCCAGAGCCGTTGTAAAAACAGCAGAGCGCGGACGCACTGGCTGTATCACAGTCTTTGACGTCGCTCCCGCAGACCTCGTGTCGGCTTCTGCGCAGTGGTTGCGCGCGCACATGCTTTGAGTCACACTTTGTCACAGCCCCAGCAAAGCCTGCGGCATATTCGCCTTGAGTAAAGAAATTAAGGAGAAACACATTGGCAATTTTACAGAAAAATGATGAAATAATATGCGAGAACCTTTCAAGAGCCACCGACGGAGAGCTTTGCCTCGCAGGGCAGAGGCTTTCGCAAATAGCTAAAAAATACGGCACGCCCCTCTACCTTTACGATGAAGCGCGAATAAGAGAGCGTTGCCGCACATACCTTAGCGCAACCCGCGCGGCATTCGGAGGCAGAGGAAAGATTCTTTATGCCTCAAAGGCAGCATCCTTCCGCCGTCTTTACGAGATAATGCGCGAGGAGGGGATGGGCGTTGACGTTGTTTCGTCGGGCGAGATCTTTTGCGCCGATCGCTCGGGCTTTCCTCTCGAAAATGCATACTTCCACTCGAACAACAAGACGGATGCCGATATAAGCTATGCTATTGAAAAGGGAGTCGGCTACTTTGTAGTTGACAACGAGGAGGAGCTTTTCGCCATTGACAAGATCGCGGGCAAGGCAGGCGTGTCTCAGAAAATACTTTTGAGAATTACCCCCGGAATTGACCCGCATACCTATGCGGCGGTTGCTACGGGAAAGGTGGACTCGAAGTTCGGCTCTGCTATCGAGACGGGACAAGCCGAGGAAATGGTAAAAATCGCGCTTTCTCTTCCCCATATTGAGCTTCGCGGCTTCCACTGTCACGTTGGCTCGCAGATATTTGACGCCGACGTTTATCTTGCTACCTCCGAGGTAATGCTCAAGTTCGTTGCGGATATGGAAGGGCGACTCGGATTTACGGCAAAGGAGCTTGACATAGGCGGCGGTCTCGGCGTTCGCTATATAGAGGAGCAGCCTACGCTCGATATTGAGGCGGTTATAGGCAGAGTCGGCGAGTTTATGAAAAAGACGGCTGAGGAGCTCGGTATTTCCCTGCCCTCTATTGCTCTTGAGCCCGGGCGAAGCATCGTTGCGGATGCGGGGCTGACCGTCTACACGGTCGGAACTGTCAAGAGGATACCGGGATACAAGACC
>JAZNDN010000014.1:0-21923 GCA_045588085.1 Eubacteriales bacterium | reverse complement strand
CCGTTGACAGACTGAGAGCCGACGAAATAATAGAGAGATTCGGCTGATTTGCCGAGGGGGAGATGACTATGATATACGACCTTCTTGCTCCGTTTTACGACGAATTTAACAAGGATATAGATTATACCGCCTGGGCAGGCTTTATTGACGAATGCGTGAAGCGTCATTCCGAGGTGAAAACGGAGCTCGCTCTTGATTTGGGCTGCGGAACCGGCAGTATGACCCTTGAGCTTGCCGGACTCGGATACGACATGACCGGAATAGATTATTCCTCGGAAATGCTGGATATTGCAAGAGCGCGCGCCGAGAAGCTCGGAAAGAGTGGAGAAATTCTATGGCTTTGCCAGAATATGTGCGAATTTGAGCTTTACGGAACCGTTGAGCTTGCGGTATGCTCGCTTGACGGAATCAATCACCTGACTAAAAAATCCGAGCTTGACAAATGCTTTCGTTTGGTGCATAATTATCTTGTTCCGGACGGACTTTTCATATTTGACGTAAACGGAAAGCATAAGTTTGAAAACGTATATTCGGATAATAGCTACGTTATGGAAACCGAGGACGCATTCTGCATATGGCAGAACTACTACAATTCCAAAAACGGAATATGCGATTTTTACATAACTCTTTTCGAAAACGACGGAAAAGGGAAATATCTAAGGTACGACGATATTCAAAGAGAAAAAATGTATACTCTGCGCTCTTTGAAAAGCTCACTTTTAGCGAGCGGTTTCGAATTTATCGCCGCGTATTCTGATTTCGATTTTAATCCGGGTGACGATGAGGACGACAGAATATACATAGTGGCAAGATGCAAAAAATAAGCTTCGCGAAGCACGCGAATGAAGAGGAATACAAATGAAGCAGAAATTTAAAAAATCCACAATACTCAGAGGAATGACGCGTGACGGCTCTGCGAGAATTCTCGTTATAGATTCAAAGGAGCTTGTAAACGGTCTTATAAAAACCCATAAAACCTCGCCTACCGCAACGGCAGCGCTCGGAAGACTTGTCAGCGCCGCTTCTATGATAGGCACGCTTCTTCCGGAAAGCAAGGATACGGTGACTGTGCAGACCTCTACCGACGGAGCAATCGAGCATATGCTGGTCGTTGCCGATTACTACGGAAACGTGAAAAGCTATATCAGAGGCGCAGATGCCAATCTACCGCTTAAGCCCAACGGCAAGCTTGACGTCAGCGGTGCGGTCGGAAACGGATATCTTGCCGTTATAAGAGACGTTGGCGGAAGCGAGCCTCAGTGCGGAACCACCGAGATAGTATCGGGAGAAATTGCAGAGGACCTTGCGGCGTATTTTGCAAAGAGCGAGCAGATACCAACGCTTCTGTCGCTTGGAGTTCTCGTTGACGTTGACTATACCTGTAAGGCGGCAGGCGGCGTTCTTGTTCAGCTTATGCCTTATCCCGACGACAGTACAGTAGACCTGCTTGAAAGAAACGCGGCTGAGCTCGGCAGTATATCACGCTTGTTTGCCGAGGGAATGAGCTGCGAGCAGATTGCGGACATAGCGCTCCGCGATATTCCGTACGACGTTTTTGACACCCTTGAGGTTGAGTATAAATGCGATTGCTCAAAGGCAAGAATGAAAAAGAAGATGCGCTCCATAGGTAAGGCTCAGCTTCTTAAAATGCTTGATGAGCAAGAGGCGGAGAGCGGTGAGCGAGAGCTTACCGCGGTATGCAGATTCTGCTCCTCAAATTACAAATTCACCGAGGAAGAGCTGATTTCCGGTAATAAAAGATAAAGCGAAGAAAAAAGCAAAAACGTATTTCTGCCTTAAAACAAACTGCGAAAATAAAAAATATTACAAAACGGAGACTGATATGAATATGCTTAAAGGAAACGCAATAGTAGGACAGTCGGGCGGACCGACCTCAGCCATAAATGCAACACTCAGCGGAGTTATAAAAGCCGTATCTACCGCTAATGCTCTGGGTGCTATTGACAAGATATACGGAATGAGAAACGGCATTGAGGGACTGCTTGAGGAAAGGCTCGTTGACCTCAGTGATAAAATGAGGGATTCGGAGTGGCTTAAGACCCTTGAGAATACGCCTGCGGCGGCTCTAGGCTCCTGCCGCAGAAAGCTGAAGTCACACGACGAGGACAAAGAAACGTATGAGAAGCTTCTCGCCATTTTTAAGAAATACGGTATCCGCTATTTCTTCTATATTGGCGGAAACGATTCTATGGATACGGTTCTCAAGCTCTCGGATTACGCAAAAGATAACAGCTACGAATTGCGGGTGGTAGGCGTTCCCAAAACCATAGACAACGACCTTATGGCAACCGACCACACCCCCGGCTTTGGCTCGGCGGCAAAGTTTGTTGCTACGTCCGTCAAGGAAATGCTCCGTGACGTTGGAGTATATACCGTAAAGGCTGTTACCATAGTTGAGATAATGGGAAGAGATGCAGGCTGGCTTACTGCTGCATCGGCTCTTGCCGGAGTATCCGACGGAATAGGTCCCGACCTTATTTACCTTCCCGAAAGAGTATTTGATGAGCAGGAGTTTATAGCCTCTGTAAAGGCGGCTCTCGAAAAGCATCCCGCAGTTCTCGTCTGCGCGTCGGAGGGAATAAGATTTGCCGACGGTGAGTACGTAGGAAGCGGAAGCCAGTCCGGTGCGGTAGACGCTTTTGGACATAAATCCCTTTCGGGTACCGGCAAGGTTCTTGAGGAAATGATTAAGGAGAAAATCGGCTGCAAGGTTCGCTCGGTTGAGCTCAGCCTTACTCAAAGATGCGCAGCGCACATTGCTTCTCTGACCGATATAGAGGAATCGGTTAACGTTGGCTCCGCTGCTGTTTACTATGCAATTTCGGGAAAGACCGGAGTTATGTCCACGATTTTGCGCCATCCCGTAGAAAGATACGGTGCTTCGTACGGATTTGCAGATATAAAAGAAATCGCGAATGAGGTAAAGTGCGTTCCCGATGCTTACATAAACGAAGCCGGTAACGGTGTTACGCAGGAGTGTATCGACTATCTTCTTCCACTTATTATGGGTGAGTGCAATCCCGAGTATGAAAATGGGCTTCCGAAGCACGTGATAATCTGATTTTCCGAGCACCGCGAACTCTTATGAGGTTTAATAAAACGAGGGTGAGCCACGGACTGAGTTCCGTGGCTCACCTTTGCTTTACGGTAATTTTGAAAAATAAGAAATATTTTAGAGTTTTCTCTTGATTTTTGGCGGTACGTATGCTAAAATATTCTCGTAAATTAAATATGCTTATCAAGAGTGGCGGAGGGACTGGCCCTGTGAAGCCCGGCAACCTGTACTAATAAGGTGCTAATTCCTGAAAGATGAGTTCGTTTTATCTCGGGAGTGCCTTATGTCCCGAGTTTTTTTCTCTTTATAAGCGTTTTTCAAAACGAAAGGATTTTTAAAATGAAAAAAATGCTCTTTACCTCCGAATCCGTAACAGAGGGACATCCCGATAAAATATGCGATAAAATTTCCGACGCCATTCTTGACGAGCTTCTCCGTCAGGACCCGATGAGCCGCGTTGCTTGCGAGACCTTTACAACAACGGGTCTTGTAACGGTTATGGGAGAAATCACAACCACGGCAAGCGTTGATTATCAGAAAATCGTTCGTGATACCGTTAGCGAAATAGGTTATACTCGCGCAAAGTACGGCTTTGACGCCTCTACCTGCGCTGTAATCAGCTCTATTCACGCTCAGAGCCCCGATATCGCAATGGGTGTTGACAAATGCCTTGAGGCAAAGGGCGGCGATATGCAGGACGAGCTTGACAACGGTGCCGGCGACCAGGGACTTATGTTCGGATACGCTTGCGATGAGACTCCGGAGCTTATGCCCTTGCCCATATCTCTTTCTCACAAGCTTGCAAAAAAGCTTACAGAGGTAAGAAAGAACGGAACGCTTTCCTATCTCCGTCCCGACGGAAAGACTCAGGTTACCGTTGAATACGTTGACGGTGCGCCTGTAAGAGTTGATACGATAGTGGTTTCCTCCCAGCACAGTGAGGACGTATCTCAGGAGCAGATTCGTAAAGATATTATCGAAAAGGTAATTCTTCCTACCGTTCCTACCGAGCTTCTTGACGGAAAGGTTAATATCTACGTTAACCCCACGGGAAGATTCGTTATCGGTGGACCTGCAGGTGATACCGGACTTACGGGAAGAAAGATTATAGTAGATACATACGGCGGATATTCCCGTCACGGCGGCGGAGCCTTCTCGGGTAAGGATCCTACCAAGGTTGACAGAAGCGCATCGTACGCCGCTCGTTACGTAGCCAAGAATATAGTAAAGGCAGGTCTTGCGAGCAAGTGTGAGGTTCAGATAGCTTATGCCATAGGTATTGCCCGTCCCGTTTCGGTAATGATAGATACCTTCGGAACTGCCGTTTGCGATGAGTCTAAGATTTCTGAGGCAGTATCGAAGCTTGTGGACCTTCGTCCTTCGGCAATAATCAAGAAATTTGACCTGCGCCGTCCTATCTACAAGGAGCTTGCGGCGTACGGACATATGGGCAGAGAAGAGCTGGGCGTTAAGTGGGAGGAGTGCGACATAGCAGATGACCTCCGTACTTACTGCATAAAATAATCGACGCGATTTATGACATTGCCCGGAATTTCCGGGCGATTTCATTTTAATTTTCGGGAGGAGGTGAGCAGAGGATGATTCAGTCTGCGAAGGATGAAATAAGCGGAGTTATAGAAAACGTCGTTTACTATAACAAAGAGAGTGATTACGCGGTTGTTGAGATTTCCGACAGCGAAAGCAGGCTTATAACCGCGGTCGGAACTATGCCTATTCCGTTTGAGGGAGAGTGCGTCGTGCTTCGCGGATACTGGGGCTATCACAAGGAATTCGGAAAGCAATTTGTAATTGAGAGCTTTGATAAAACTCTGCCGGCTGAAACCGAGGGCATTTTGCAGTATCTTTCCTCTCATACAGTTAAGGGCATAGGACCTGTAACAGCCCGAAAAATAGTTGAACGATTCGGTGAGAACACCTTTGACGTAATTGAAAATCATCCCGAGTGGCTTGCCGACGTGCCCGGAATCACTATGAAAAAGGCAGCGAAAATCTGCGAATCCTTTAAGGAGCAGAACGGTTTACGCGGAGTGGTAATGTTCTGCAAAGATTATATGGGTATTACAGAGGCGACAAGAGTATATAAAAAGCTTGGCGCGGGTGCTGTCGGTATAATTCAGCAAAACCCTTATATTCTGTGCGAAAAGGAATACGGTATAGGCTTTGTCAAGGCAGACGAGCTTGCGATGACCATCGGATTTTCAAAGGATAACGATTTCAGAATACAAAGCGGAATAAAGCATATTCTCGGATATAACGCCATAACCAACGGTCATACCTGCCTGCCGGTAGGGAAGCTTGTTGCGGCAGCTGCGGAGACGCTTGGACTTGACGAGGCTCTGGTATCCTCAAAGCTTGACGACTATATTTCCTACGGCGTGTTTTTCACATATACCTCTCAAGATACGGAATACGTTATGACAGAGGAGGTATATTCCGCAGAGGATTATATAGCGAAAAGGCTGCTGAAGCTCGACAGAGGCGCCGTAGGCTTTGATAGAAGCAACATAGACGCCATGGTGGCAAAGCTTGAGCTTGAGGGCGGAATAAGATATGCCGAGCAGCAGAAAAAGGCGATATATACCGCACTTGAGTGCGGAGTTATGGTTTTGACGGGAGGCCCCGGTACAGGAAAGACCACCGTCGTCAAGGGACTTTTGTCTATATTCAAAAGTCTTAGTATGAAAACAGTTCTATGTGCTCCTACGGGCAGAGCCGCAAAAAGAATGAGTGAGGCTACAAGCTCCGAGGCGAAAACTATACACAGAATGCTTGAGATGGAAAGAAGCGCTGACCTTACGATGAGATTCGGCAGAGGAATATTCAATCCGCTTGAGGAATACGTAGTTATCGTCGACGAGGCGTCGATGATTGACCTTTTGCTTATGGAGGCGCTTCTTAAGGCAATGCGCCGAGGGGCAAGACTTATACTCATAGGAGATGCAGACCAGCTTCCGAGTGTCGGCGCGGGTAACGTGCTTCTTGACATAATAAGCTCAGAGCGGATAAAGACGGTCTATCTTGACGAAATATTCCGTCAGTCAAAGGAAAGCCTCATAGTCACAAATGCGCATAATATAAACCGAGGCCAGATGCCTATACTAAATGCAACCGATGCCGATTTCTTCTTTGTACGACGTGATTACGAGAGGGATATACCTGCGACGGTTGCAGACCTTGTTATGAATAGACTGCCGCGACGCTACGGTGCCGGCATAAGAGAGCAGATTCAGATTATAACCCCTTCCAAAAAAGGCGCAGGTGGAATTGAAATGCTGAATACCGAGCTTCAGAGCAAGATAAACCCTCCCGCACCGAGCAAGGCGGAAAAAGCTGCTCACGGTACCGTATTCCGCGAGGGCGACAAGGTTATGCAGACCGCCAACAATTACGATATTGAGTGGGAGCGGGGAAGAGAGTGCGGAGTAGGAATTTTTAACGGAGATATCGGAGTTATAGAAAGCATCAACAACCGCGAATCCGAGATGATTATAAGATTTGACGACAGAGTTGCTACGTACAGCTATGACAATCTTGACGAGCTCGAGAGCGCTTACGCGATAACGGTTCATAAAAGTCAGGGAAGCGAGTATCCTGTGGTTATAATTCCCATGTATTCCTGCGCTCCGATGCTTATGACCAGAAATCTGCTTTATACCGCGGTAACGCGCGCAAAAAGTATGGTGATTTTAGTAGGAAGAGCCGATATAGTTCAAAAAATGCTTGAGAACAAACGTGAAATCATGAGATATACTACGCTCAGCGAAAGGCTAGTTGATTATTCGTGAAGATTTTTGCTTTTCAGCGAGCATAGTTTCTTCAAACTGCACCTCGCGGAAAATTCAATATTAGCACTAATTTTAAAATAAATCTTGAAATCGGCAAATCTTTATTGTATAATAAAGGGTAGCCGAGAGCAAAATCATCATTTTGAGGCTTCATATATCAAAAGAAAGGACACGGCATGGTTAATTGTATAGGTCTTGACCTGGGATATGCAAATATAACTATAAGCGACAGCACGCTCGACGTATATCGCGAACCCTCAGTTGCCTTTATGGACAAAAATACCCGCCGTATCGTTTCTGTTGGTAGGGAGGCTTTGACTTACACAGGCAGCGAGGGAAATCTCGTTCGTCCGTTTAAGAACGGATTGCTTTATTCGGTTGAATTTACAACCGAAATAATTAAGACGGCACTTGGAGCATTGGGCTCGACGCAAGAGCTACGATGTATTGTCGGTCTTCCCTCCGATTTCAATGTCAAGCAGGAAAAGGAGCTTTCCTCCATACTTGCAGAGCAAGGAATAAAGGAGTGCTGCTTTGTCAACAGGGCGGTTGCGGCTTTGGTGGGAGCCGGATATTCTCCGTTGGTAAACGCGGTTTCTGTTAACGTGGGAGCATCTTCAACTGAGGTTGCCGTGCTCTATAAGGGAAGTGTCATATATTCCGCTACCGAGAAAATAGGCGGTGAGGATTTTGACGAGGCGGTCAGAGAATATATACTCAAGCAAGGTGAGCTTAATATTAAGCTTCTCGATGCCAGAGCTATTAAAGAATGTATAGGCGCCGTGTGGGACGGCAGGGAGGCAGAGCCGATAACCGTATCGGGAACTCTGGCACTCACCGGAAATACTATCAAAATGTCAATTTGCTCCGAGGATATTCTGGGGGTTTTCGAAAAGCCTCTTTATAGGCTTCTTAAGGCAGTTGCCAACGGAGTAAAGAAGATACCTACCGATTACGTAGAAGAAATTTTTGCTAACGGAATAGTTCTGACAGGCGGCGGAGCTCGCCTCTTCGGACTTGATAAAATGATATCCAACGTTCTAAGCGTAAGAGCAACGCTTGCACCTAATCCCGAGGATTGTGTTGCGCGCGGACTTTCCGCGATAGGACACAGATTGCCGGACAAGATGAAGCAGTTTGGAAAAAATATTACCTCGCAGCTTTCGAAATATTATAAAAAAGAAAAGTGAACGGAGATAAAAAATGAGCGGAAAGAAAGATAACAACCTTAAGATGAGAATACTCGCAAGCATTATGGCGGGCATAATGGTTCTGAGCGTATTGGCAGGAATTTTGATTTATCTTATCTGATATCCTGCATAATCTAGACTCTGCCGTGCAGACGGTAAGAGAGAGGATTGCAAAATAAAAAGAATGCACCTTGCAAAAGAGATTGATTATTCTTTGCGGACGGTGCATTCTTTTTATTTTTTACGGCGGAAATTTCGGTAAATTATTGCTCGGCTTTTACATTTTTTTCTGCAAATACACGATTTCGTTTTCTTGATATAGGAGTGTTGATTTGTGTGAAAAATAAAAGCAATGATTTTTTATGTGGAAAACTCGGCACCCGCAAAACTATACAATTCCGAGATTTTTGAATGAAAAACGGCATAAATCGGCGCGTTTTTACCAAAAACGCCAGAAAACAAAATATACAATGTGGATAACGGTACGTTTCTACAATGTTAAAAACCGACGAGGCGTATTCGCTCCGTCGGTTTTTATTTAGCTCTGTATTTTTATTTCTTTTTTCTCTTTATACAGGTGAACAGCTCCTCGTACTCGCGTACGGTTGCTGCTGCGCCCTGAGGTGCCGCGGAGGTCGGAGCAGAGGTGAAGATAGGTGCCGAATCTGCAACCGATGCCGTGTCTTCCGCTACATAGTCAGCGGGTTCCTCGGAGGGTTCTTCGTATGATACGGACTCATCGTCAGAGGAAGAAATTACCTCCTCAGTGACTCTGGGAACGTATGTAATTTTAGCAGGCTCAAAGTCGTTTGCGGGCTCTGCTTTTTCTGCTGCTTCATTCTCGACCTTAAGCTCGGCAGCCCCTTCGGAAAGTGAGAGATTTTTGCTGTCGGTAAAGCCGGTGGCGATAATGGTTATACGCATCTCGTTGACAAGTGTTTCGTTGAATGTCGTACCCCAGATTATATTAGCATCGGGATGAGCTTCCTCGTATATCATGCTCGAAGCAAGGTCTATTTCGCTGAGCTGAATATCGGGGGAAGCGGTGATGCTGACGAGCACGCCCATAGCGCCTCTGATATTGGTAGAAAGAAGCGGAGAGGAAATAGCCATAGTAGCGGCAAGAACTGCCTTATCCTCGCCCTTAGCCTGTCCTACGCCCATGTGAGCATAGCCCGCGTTTTTCATAACCGCGGTAACATCTGCAAAGTCAAGATTTATGTGTCCGGGGAAGTTGATTACGTCGGATATGGACTGTACGCCGCGTCTGAGTACGTCGTCGGCAATTTCAAAAGCTGCACCGAGCTGGAGCTTTTCGTCCTCGATTTGCTTGAGTCTTTCGTTGGGAATTACTATTAGCGAGTCAACGTATTTTGAGAGCTCCTCGATACCGGACTCTGCCTGTATCATACGGCGCTTTCCCTCAAAAACGAAGGGCTTGGTTACGATTCCTACCGTAAGTATGCCCATCTCGCGCGCAAGTCTTGCAACTACAGGAGCCGCACCCGTTCCCGTTCCGCCGCCCATTCCTGCGGTGACAAATACCATATCTGCTCCGGAGAGAAGCGCCTTGATATCCTCTTCGGATTCCTCGGCACTCTGTCTTCCAAGCGTGGAATTTGCTCCTGCACCTCTACCGTTTGTGGTGTTTTTTCCTATAACGAGCTTCGTGGCTGCGCAGGAAGCGTCCAGTGCCTGTCTATCGGTATTTATAGCAATAAATTCAACGCCGCGGATATTAGTCTGAATCATGCGGTTAACGGCATTGTTTCCGCCGCCGCCAACGCCAACGACTTTAATTTTTACAACACTGTCGTGTCTTGCGTCAAAATCGAACTCCATTTTAAACGTCCCCTTTAAATTTATTATATAATATAAGTATACAATAACTCATAAATATTTTAATATATTTTAGTAATAATTTCAAGGAGTTTTTACTATTTAACAAAATATTCACGTATTAATTTAAATTGGGGATTTAATACGAAGCAGAACGACTGTTTGCTATTTTGAAATTTCCTTGATTTCTTTTATTATATCGGATTTTGTGTCGGGACGTTCCAAGCTCCGTAATGCACGCTTTATCTCATCTCGTAGCTTAGGCGAGCTGCTTATGCGTTTTACCGCACTGACGAGAGCGGCATTTGATAAGTCTTTTTCCTCAATCAGAATACCCGCGCCAGCCTCTTCAAATCTTTTTGCGTTTTTATACTGGTGGTTTGCCGTTACGTTAGGCGACGGTATCAGTATTGGAATTGCCGAGCAGGCGGCAATTTCGGATAATGTCATGGCACCGCAACGCGTTATGATTACATCGCATGCACAAAGATACGTGGGCATATCGTTTATATACGGAAGTATTTTGCATCCGGGCGTGCCTTCGCATAAAATAGGTTCGGCTTTTAAGGTGGCTTCATAGTGCTTCATACCGGTTGCGTGAATATGAACGACATTTTTTGTTCGTGATGAATATTCGCGCATAAGCGTAATTGCATATTCATTCAGAGTCTCGGCTCCAAGACTGCCACCTACCGAAAGAATAAAGAATTTATCCATGCTGAGCCCGAGCTTTTTTCTGGCTTGGTATTTGGTTTGCGCGCCAAATGCCCGTCTTGTAGGATTTCCGTATATTCTTGCATTTTTCAGTTTGTAAAGCCCATATTCATCCTCAGAGCCGAGTATAAGGCGCGTGCATTTTTTTGCTAAAAGCCGTGTCGTCAGTCCCGGGGTTGCATTTGATTCGTGGAGCAAAGTAGGTATTCCTAGCTTTCGTGCCGCCATTAAGACCGGCAGGCAGACGTAGCCGCCCGTACCCACCACGACGTCGGGACGGAGCTCTTTTATGAGTTTTTTTGATTCCGAGATAGCACCGACAAGCTTCGTCAGGGTTTTGAAATTAGATAAGGAGAGCTTCCTTTTAAATCCGCTGACGGAAACGGTGTACAGCGGGTAGCCGAGGTCTGTGATAAGCTTGTTTTCCGCACCGCCCTCTCTGCCTACGAATATTACCTCAGAGCTCTTTTCGCTTAAAATTTCTTCAGCTAGAGCTATAGACGGTGTTATGTGACCGGCGGTGCCTCCGCCGCAAAAAAGTACCTTCATATATTCCTCCGTTTCTTATTTTGTAATAGCGGAATATCTGGAAAATGAGAGAATCATACCGATTTCAAAAAACAGCATAATTAAGGAAGAGCCTCCGTAGCTGAAAAACGGAAGAGAAATACCCGTGTTCGGAATGGTATTCGTGACTACGGCGACGTTAAGCAGTACCTGCACGGCAATTTTCGTGCAGATGCCGAATATGGTAAGTCTTTGGAAGGTATCCTCAGCGCGAGTGGCAAGCTTATAGCCACGCGTTATAAATACAGCAAAGAGCGCAAGAGTGCATATTGCTCCAAAAAATCCAAGCTCCTCGCAAAGTATTGCAAAAATCATATCGTTCGCAGGCTCGGATACATAGCAGTATTTCAAAACGCTTTTTCCGTATCCAAGACCGAACAGTCCACCGGAGCCTATTGCCATAAGTCCTTGAAGCGTCTGCCAGCCTCCCGTCAGCTTATACGCCTCCGGATTGCGCCATACCGTTATTCTGTCTTTTGTATAGTCTGTAAAAAGGGCAATGCAGGCAACGCCTATGCCGCCTGCGGCGCTGAATCCGGATATGTAGCGAGTATCTATACCCGATGCGATTATTACAAGAAGACCTATAAGCCCGAGTATAATTATGCATGAAAGGTGCTTTTGAAGCATAACCAGCACTATGGGGAAAAGCATTATACAGAACGGAATAATAGTTCCGCCGAAAAATATGGTTTTTCTGTTGCGCCTTTCGGTTGTTACATCATTCCTCTCGGAAAAATAGTATGCAAGCATCATAACAATCGTCATTTTTGCAATTTCAGATGGCTGAACAGTCAGCGGACCTATGGAAATCCATCTTTGCGCACCGTTTCCGACCATTCCGACGATTAAAACCAAAATAAGAAGCACAAGCGTTAAAGCGTAAAGTATTGGAGTCAGAGCTTTGTATATCCGCGGCTTGACCTTCGATGCCAAAAGCATTGTTATAATACCTGCGCCAAGCCAAGCCGTCTGCCTTTTCACAAAGAAAGCAGAGTCATCGTATCTGAATGCGGCATAGGCAGAGCCTGCGCTGAAAACCATAAGACTGCCAAGGACGGCAAGCACTACCGCCAGAATAAGAAACGTCTTATCCGCCCCGGGTGCTCCTTTTTTCAGAAACGGGTGCGATAAATTTAAAAGGTGATTTTTCTTTTTCATATCAAACGAACAGCACGTAGGCGGGAATTGAAACTATCAGAGTCAGAAAAATCGCAGACAGTACTATCTTATTTTCACTCCAGCCGCATTTTTCAAGATGATGGTGTATCGGAGCCATTTTAAAAACGCGTTTTCCCTTGATTTTGAAAACGGCAACCTGAATTAAAACAGAGGCACCCTCGACCAGATATACGATTCCTACGAACAGCAGCAAAAGAAAATTACCCAGCGATACCGCAGTAGCACCTACTGCCGCTCCGAAATACAATGATCCCGTATCTCCCATAAAAATTTTTGCGGGGTGTATGTTGAAGAAAAGAAATCCCAAGGATATACCTATCAGCGTTGCTGCAATAAAAGCGGTATCGCTGCTGACGGAATAGGAAATATAAAAAAGTGACATTCCGATAGCAAAGCATACACCTGATGCAAGTCCGTCTATACCGTCTGTGAGATTTGCACAGTTGACGGTTGCAAGGAGCGCTAGAATTGCCAGCGGATAATATAGAAATCCAAGCTCCGTCGCACCGAAAGAGAAATAAATTCGGGTATTATCACCAAGTATTATACTGCGCGAGAGCAGAAATCCTACAGCGAGTATGAGCTGTAATATCAGCTTTTCAGAGGGGGAAAGACCTGCATTTTCATGCTTTTTGAGCTTGGTGCGGTCATCAATTATGCCAACCGCGGCGTTAAGAACCGAGTAAATGAGAGTTATGAGAAGAGATTTTGCAAAATAGACCTCTCCATTTGTAAAAAGCCAGATAAACGCCAGCAAAAGAGAGGGAATCGCGGCGGCAATAAAGGCAATACCGCCCATAGTAGGCGTGCCTTGCTTTTTCATATGCCAGGCGGGACCTTCCTCATAAATCGGTTGCTTTGCACTTCTCGAGAGTGTAGGAATGAGCTTTTTTACGGTTGTTACCGTAAGAGCAAGAGATAGAGTAAACGTTATTGCATAAAAAAACAAATTACTGTCCGTCATTTGAAGTAACCTCATCTTTTATATAGTCTTCAGAGGAGTGATTTGAGTGCTTCTGTAATTCTGTGAAGCCGCAGCGAGTGGGATGCTTTGAAAAGTATTACCTCGTTTTCCTCTGCGGATGAATAAATCTGCCTTGCGGTTTCGTATGGGTTTGTGGGGTCGCTGTTTTTGAATATCTTGTTTTTGTCAAACCCTGCATCGATAGCGCCGCTCGCTATAAATTCCGAATAAACACCAAACGTATAAAGCTTATCAATTCCAAAATCAAAGCAGGCTGCTCCGATTTTTCGATGAAGCTGCTCGGTAAGTGCTCCGAGCTCCTGCATATCTCCGAGTAAGGCGCTTTTCTTAGAATAGGGAAGTGATGATAAGGTCTTCAGCGACGATATAACCGACTCGGCTGATGAATTGTAGGAATCGTCAAATATAACCGTCTTTCCAATATTTAAGAGCGCACCTCGGGAAAGCGAAGACGGCAAGCGTTTGATACCGTCAAGAATTTCCTCTCGGCACATTCCGAGCTCCTCACATGCGGCGAGCGATGCGCAAAGACAATCCTTGATATGATTTCCCATAAGTGCGGTGTTGATACGGAACGTACCGGATTTTTTTGAATAATAGGTGAAATTGTTAGCGTTTTCGTCGGTTTTTCTCAAATAGTAATCTGCTGCGGGATATTCCGAAGAAAAGGTCTTAGGATTCGCAATCCGTGCCAAAAGAGGTTCACCGTACGGTATTATTACGGTAGCGTCGCTTGCGGCACCTTCAAGTATTTCAAGCTTTGCCTTTGCTATCATTTCACGGCTGCCGAAATTCCCGATATGAGCGGTTCCGATATTTGTTATAAGCGCGCAGTCGGGAGAGCAGCAGCGTGACAGACGCGAAAGCTCACCAAAATTGTTCATTCCCATTTCAAGAACTATCAGCTCCGTATCCTTCGGTGCGGAAAGAAGGGTGAGCGGAGTGCCGATTTCGTTATTGTAGTTTCCATCTGTGGCATGGGTTTTATATTTGCCGGAGGCTATACTGTATAAGAGCTCTTTTGTGGTGGTTTTGCCTACGCTTCCGGTTATTGCCAGAAGCTTTGTGCCGCATAGTTTATATCTGTATTCCTTGGCAAGCATAAGCAAGGCTTCGGAGGTGCTTTTCACCATAACGGAGGAATGCTTTGAGCACCCAAGTGTATATGCACCGCGTGCGGAGGCTTCTTCTAAAAAATCCTCTCCGTCGAAATATTTTCCTGATATGGCTATAAAGAGGTCACCGCACGACAGCTGCCGTGTGTCAGTACTGATATGTGTTATTACGGTGTCGGTACCGCTCAAACATCTTCCCCCGGTGAAATCGCATATCTCTTTAAGAGTGAGCGGTATACCCAGCTTAATTCTCAAATCCTTCCTCGGCCTCCTTAAGTTTTAACGCTTCTTTTACCAATGTCTTTTCATCAAAGGCGTGATATCCGTTTTTGTCCAGCTGATAGCTCTCGTGCCCTTTTCCCGCGATTACTATAATCTCGTTCCTAGAAGCACCTCTTATGGCGTGAATTATTGCTTCGGCTCTGTCCTTAATTACCATGTAGTGCCCGCCTGAGAAGCCTGCGGTTATGTCGTTTATTATGCGGTCCTCGTCTTCTTCGCGCGGATTGTCGGTAGTTACTATAATTTTTGAACAGAATTTTTCTGCAACTCGCGCCATTTCAGGTCTTTTTATTCTGTCGCGCTCTCCGCCGCAACCGAATATCAGTGTAAGCGATTGCTCCGCGCTGATACCGGAGCGCACTGTTTTCAGCAGGCTTTCAAGAGCAAAAGGCGTATGTGCATAGTCTATAATTACGGTAACTTTGCCGCGTATAAGCTCGCATCTGCCGTCAATGGATTTAATTTTTGAAAGCGCGTTTTTTACGTCGCGGGGCGTTATGCCTATTGCGGTTGCCGCACAGAAGGCAAGCATGGAGTTATATATATTGTGCATTCCCGGCAATTTTATGTTGATGCGGCTGAGGCATTTTTCGGATTTCAGTACGTATTCCGAGCCGTATAAGCCGTGACTTGTAATCTGCAATGCGCGGCTGTCTGCAGGGTGGCTCACAGAGATGCTCTTGGATTTTTCACGGTATTTTTCGTAAAGCGCTTTGCCGTATTCATCATCGCAGTTGATTATTGAGCGTCTTGCTCGACAGATGAGCTTTTCTTTCTCGGAAAAGTAATTTTCCATACTACCGTGAAAATCGAGGTGTTCCATTGAAAGCCCTGTAAAAACGGCTATCTCGTACGGTATGGGATAAACCTTTTCCAGCGCGAGCGAATGGCTTGAAACCTCCATAACTAGTATTTCGCAGCCGGCGTTTTCTATTCTTTTTAACGCGGGGTACAGAACTTCCGGGTCAGGTGAGGTCATAGAGTAGTTTTTGTCTGTCAAAAGCTCGCTGTCGCAAAGTATTTTTCCCGTTCCTATAAAGCCTGTTTTGATACCGACAGAGTCGAATATATGCTTAAGAACAGTCGCGGTGCTGGTTTTCCCGTTTGTTCCGGTTACACCTATAACACAGAACTTTGAGTAGTTTATTTCGCAGAAATCCGAGTAAGCCTCGGCATAGGCACGCCTTGGATTTTCGCGGTAAATCACGGGTATACCCAGACCTTCAAAATCCTTCGGCTCGGCAGTTACGGCGGCGACGGGTGAGCGCTTTTTGATTTTCGCAATCGTTTCGGCTCTTATTTCCTTCGTTGACCGCAAATCAAAGAACAGGGAATTCGCATCGGCAGTGTCAGCTGTTCTTGAGAGTGATTTGACGGCTGTGCGTCGAATTTTGGACTTAGCGGATTTTAATACCGCGTCCTCCAGTAATTTATAAAGCTCCATGTCTAATCCTCAAAATCTGTGTAAATGATGTTTAATTCTATAACCGAATTTTTGGGAACCACAGAATTCGGAGTAAGCGACTGAGAAATAACCGTTGCGTATCCCGTCGTATCGGTTATGCCGTTTATGCGCAAATTGAAACCGGCGTTTATCAGGGTCGCGTTGGCATCCGATATCTTCATTCCAACGACGTTCGGAACCTCAATATATAATCTGTCGGGGTCTGTGGTGTATAGGATAATCCTGCCACTTTCAGCCAACAGCGTCTGATTTTCGCCCGGAGTTTGAGCTATAACCGTCTTTCCCTTGCCGACTACCTCGTACGCCAGTCCCAGCATTTTGATTTTTGCACATGCATCCGCTACGCTCATTCCTATATAGCTTTCAACCGCCGTGTGTACCGATTCCGATTCGGACAGATAATCGAGGTAGGGAAGAGATTTTTCCAATAGTGAAGAAACGTACGGAGCTGCAACAACGCTGCCGTATTTGACGTTTGAGGTAGGCTCATCAACGACTATAATTACACCGATACCTCCGTCATCGGACATTGAAAAGGCAACCGTCGAGCCGATACGCAGATAGGAATTGCCGTTTGCGTCAAGAACGTCAAATTTTTCCGACGTTCCGGTTTTTGCAGCTATTTTGTAGCCGTCTACGCGTGCATTCTTTGCACCTCCGTCACCGCTTACGCCTGCCTCAAGCATTTTTGCTACGGCATCGGCAACGTCTTTGGAAACCGCTCTTCCGCCGCTGCCCGTTTCGTGCTCGGAAATTACGTTTCCTTCGCTGTCGATTATCTTCTCTACAAGATACGGTGTTACCAATTCTCCTCCGTTTGCTACGGCGCAGGCGGATACGAGCTGCCTTATGACCGACACCTTGAATCTCTGTCCGAACGAGGTTGTGGCAAGCTCTGTTGTTCCTATGTTTTCGAGCTCGTGGAATATAGTAGATGCTTCGCTTGGCAAATCTATGCCGGTTTTTTCAAAATAGCCGAAGCTTTCTACGTACTTATAAAAGGTTTGCGCCCCCATTCTTTGTGCTATCGTCATCATTGTTGGGTTGCAGGACATCTGAAGCCCGTATGCAAGCGAAAAGCCCGAGCCGTGACCATTTACCTTATGGCACTTTATTCTCCAACCGCCTACTTGAAGATAGCCGTGGCAGGAGAAGCAGTCGCTCTCCTTCGCTGCTCCCGAATCAAGAGCGGAGGCAACGGTTACGATTTTAAATGTAGACCCCGGCTCATAGGTTTCGCTAACCGCCTTGTTTGCCCACATTTGCTCAAGAAGCGACTTTTTGTAGCTTTTGTATTCCTCGCTTCCTTCGGCGAAGCCGGAGTTTTGGAGCTTGATTGCCGAAAGAGTGTCAAGCTCGTAAGGGGAGTTGGGATTGAAGGCGCCTGAGGTTGCCATGGCGAGAATTGCTCCGGTTCTCGTATCCATAACGATTCCGGTAACTCTGTTCTGAACGCCGTGGTTTATCCGTATCGTTTCAAGCTGGCTTTCCAGCTCTGCCTGAACGTAGGATTCTATGGTAGTAACGAGACTGCAACCCGGTTCTGCCGGAACGTACGTGGCATACTCGGACGGCAAAGCGTTTCCGTTTGCATCCTTTGCATAAAGATAATATCCGTCCTTTCCGGAAAGCTCCTTATCATAGTAGTATTCAAGTCCGTAAAGCCCTTGTAAGTCGCTTCCTACAAAACCGAGAACGTGTGCCGCCAGCGTTTGTTCTGGATAATATCGGCTTACCTGAGCTTCGCAGAAAACAAGCCTTTCAAGGTTTTCTTTTTTTGCAAATTCGAGTATTTTTTTATATTCGTCCTCCGTCGCTGTTTTTTTAATCGTTATATCAAGAACGTTGGAGTTGCTGATTTTTTTATAAACTGTATCACGGTTCAGTGCAAGAATTTCGGAAAGTCCGTCGGATATCAGGGAGGTGAGGTCGGCCCGGGTTTCCTTTTCCTGCTTTTTTATTTCTCTTGAGGAAACGAAAATCCGCCAGACCGTCTTATCGGTTGCCAGAAGATTCATATTCGAGTCGTAAATGTTGCCTCTTTTTGCTTTCATTGCCGAGCTTGTGGTTATCTGGTCGTATACCTTGTTCTGATAGTAGGCGTAATTTATAAACTGTAATGAAAAAAGATTGTAAACGAGATATATCAGAAAAAGGGCAAAGGCAACCGTAATCTTGACTATTCTTCCGCCTGTAATTGCTCTTGGGCTGTATCCTCTGTCTTTAGACATAAAAAGAACCTCGCAAAAATATAGAGTATTTCGCATCTCTACATTCTATTACGAGGTTCTTGTTTTTATGAAATTAATTATTACTCGGTGTATGAAAGCTCTTCGGAAAGCGCTGAGGAGCTGTCTGAGATTTCATCAGTTTCCGAATAACCGTTTTCTACGGTGTTGGCATTGCCTGCCTCTGAGTTTATTCCGAAAACTGCGCAGGAAATAGCAAGGCAACAAACGACTATCGCAGAGCAAAGTGCGCTCAGAGTTGTTCTGAGAGGGAATTTCCTTATAGTCCTGTCCCTTATAGGCGCCTGCTTTACGGTTAACTTATCATTTACGTATGAAATAATAGAAGCTATTGAAGTACCGACACTCTGACGTGCGCTGACAGCAAGAGATGTGGTATTATTAACGCTTTTTTTAGCGTTTGCCTTCATGAGCATATAGTCGCCGAGCTTGCAATCCGCTTCGTCAACGGTGAAACTTTTTACCATGTTGGAGTAAAGCTGTTCGTACGTCATTGCAGTGTCCATGTTCGTGTCTCCTTTATATCTTTTCCGCTACTCTGAGCTTTGCGCTTCTGGAGCGGGGGTTAATTTCCAATTCTTCTTTTGAGGGGAGTATGGGTTTTTTCGTAATTTCCTTGAGCTTTGGCTTCTTTCCGCAAACACAGATAGGGAAATCTCTTGGGCAGGTGCACCCGGAGGATAATTCGCGGAAGGCGAGCTTTACGGGTCTGTCTTCTAATGAATGGAAGGAAATAATAGCAATTCTTCCAGATTTTACCAGATGCTCTGCAGCCGCAGATATCATCGGGCGTATGCTGTCAAGCTCTGAATTTACCTCTATTCTGATTGCCTGAAACGTTCTTTTTGCCGGATGAGGTCCGTCTGCTCTTGACGCTGCCGGAATTGCACCTTTGATTATATCCGCAAGAGCCGTCGTGGTTATTATCGGAGCTTCTGCACGCGCACGGCATATTGCCGAGGCTATACGCGGTGCAAAGCGTTCTTCGCCGTATTCGTATACTATACGCTTGAGGTCATCCTCCGAATAGGTGTTTACAACCTCGTATGCCGATAGGGGAGCGTCAGCCTGCATTCTCATATCAAGTCTTGCCTGTTGAGTGTAGCTGAATCCGCGCTCGGCGCAATCAAACTGGTGAGAGCTGCAGCCGAGGTCGGCAAGAACGCCACCGAGGTTAGATATACCGAGCTCCTTAATAATTCTTTCCAGTTCTGAGAAATTGTCGTTAATGAACGTAATTTTGTCTGCGTAGTCCCGAAGTCGCTCCTTTGCGGCTTCAATAGCGGATAGGTCGCGGTCGAAGCATATAAGTCTTGAGTTGTTCCCAAGCCTTTTTGCAATTTCCAAGGAGTGACCGCCGCCGCCTGTGGTACAGTCTATGTAAGTATAGCCGTCTCTTATATTCAGAGCCTCGATGCATTCATCGAGAAGAACGGATACGTGTGAAAAGGGAATACTTGGCATAAAGCAAAACCTTCCAAATTATATTAAAGACCGTACTTACGCATGATTTCGCGGATATCGGCAGGCTTTCTTTCGCTTTCGCACTTGTTCCATATTTCCTCAGCGTATATCTTAATCTGCTTGCCCGCTCCTACGAAAACGATTGACTTATCTATCTTTGCATGCTTCATAAGCAAATCGTCTATAATTATTCTTCCGCTTGCATCGGGATTGCATTTCTGGGCGGCTCCAAGGATGTAATCCTGAAGCTCGGAAGCATCGGCTTCGGGAAGCTGAGAAATTATTTCAACGTATTCAGCCCACTGCGAAGCGGTGTATACCGAGAGATAAAGGTCGAATTTGCGGGTAATATAGAACTCACCGCCCAGCTCTTCTCTGAACTTAGCAGGAATGAAAACTCTCTTTTTGGCATCTAACGAATGCTTATGCTGACCGACGAATGACATATATTTACCCTCCTTTCCGCCTTTTTTTATCCACTGCCGACTTTAATTCACCACTGACAGTGTTGATTTTGGGGAAGCTTGACCACTTTTGTCCACTTTGCCCCACTTGGCTATATTATAATACACGAAAATAAGCTTGTCAAGGTTTTTTTCAAAAAAAACAAAAAAATTGAGAAAAATTTTGAAAAGCGCTGAAAAAATATTAAAATATTGAAAAAGCCCTTCCATTATTAAGCAAAGTGTGGTACAATTGACGTAATTATGGAGGTGTAGCAATGGGATTATTCGATAAGCTTTTCGGTAAATCGAAAAAGCAGGACAGCCCGGCATTCAGGCTGGAAAGAGCAAAAGCATTGCACGGGCAACCGGTGAAATATGTAACCGAGCACAGAAACGGCAACGAGGACGTGGTCGGAAGAGGAGGCGCTCTCTCCGTGCATGAGGACAAGTTTATCGTTGATTCTTCGGGGGACAGGCTTTTCTCATGTTACATAAAGGACCTTGATGCAAGCTATCTTATGAGTGGCGACGGCGTGGTCATAAAGGGCCCCGACCTTCTTAACGGTGGAGTGGAAAGAACCATAACAGTTCATTTCGTCTATTACAGAAAGTGAGTCTTATGACGTCTATTTGCAAAGATATGTATACAACTGCGCTGATTTTAGCCGCAGGTGTAGGAAGCCGAATGGGCTCCGATAAAACAAAACAAACGATGAATATTCTTGGCAAAAGCGTTCTCAGACGTGCCGTTGAGCCGTTTGAGGCGTGCAGGTTCGTAAATGAGATAATACTCGTATGCAGAGAGGATGAATTTGATTTTGCCAAAACCGAAACTGCAGGATTTTCTAAGGTTACCAAAATAGTTTCCGGCGGAAAAACGAGAGCAGAATCGGCGATTAACGGATTCTCGCACGTCGGGAATAAGGAGTGCGGATACGTGCTTATTCACGATGCCGCAAGATGCCTTATAACATGCTCCGATATAGAGAAAATCGCAAATGCAGCGTATGAGCACGGATGTGCTACTGCCTCGAATTTAGTGTCGGATACTGTTAAAACAGTCGATGAATCCTGCGTCGTTACGGGAACTGTGCCTAGGGTGAATTTGCGCACAGTTCAGACGCCTCAGGCATTTGAAAACAGACTCTACAGCAAGGCAATAGAAAGCATCGGCGTACCGGACGAGTCAATAACCGATGACAATATGCTTATGGAGCGTATCGGTGTTGATGTTTATGCCGTTCAAACCGATTGCTTCAATATAAAAATAACCAATCCATCTGATATCGCTTATGCCGAATTTATTATCGGGAAAAGAGAGAAAAACACGTAATTTGTAATGCTGTGAGGTAGAAAATGACGGAAATGCGTATAGGGAACGGGTACGACGTTCATAGATTCGCAGAGGGCAGGCGCCTTGTTTTAGGTGGTGTCGAAATTCCTTGCGAAAAAGGACTTTTGGGGCATTCCGATGCTGACGTTTTGATTCATGCTGTTATGGATGCTCTTCTCGGTGCTTTGGCGCTCGGTGATATCGGCAAGC
>JAZNDN010000013.1:0-13038 GCA_045588085.1 Eubacteriales bacterium | reverse complement strand
TTTAACCTCGCCTTGCCAAAAATCATCTATCCCGAAAATTCGAAGAACTCCGAAGCCTGAATTTTAAGATGATTTTGGTGCTTGGCTCTCGCAGCCAAGTAAGACTTTGCAAGAGAGATAAGTGCCGAAAGCGCTGAAAATTCAGGCATCCGAGCGGGTTCGGATTACTTCCTCTTGCCTAGGCAAGAGCACAAAGTACCGAAACGCTGAAAATTCAGCTCACAGATAGTGTTCGCGTTGCTCTGCGGCTTAGTTAAGAGCAGCATCGGCTTTGCGGCCGAGCATCACGGGAGCAAAGACCTGCGCCGATGGTGACAGTCTGTAAATTTTACCCTCTATGCCGGAACGCTCTCCGTAAATGTGTATCGGCTGGTTTTCCGAAAGGTATTTGCTTTTTTCAAGAAGAAAGCCGGCGGCGGTTACCTCACCCTCCATTTTGATTATAAAAACGTCACCGCAGGAATAAATAACGCTGACAGGCAGCTTACCGTCCACGAAAAGCACCTCCTCGTCTTCGGCATCGCCTACGTGCTTGTTTGCCGTAACGATGGCGTAAAATGTGACTGACTTTGGGTCGATTTTCGGCTTTCCTATGTGATATCCGATGCAAAAAAGCATGCACAAGGCAAAGAAGAAGCAGATGAGGTCATAGGGTTGTATTTTGTTTTTTTGCATTTTAACTCTCCGAATAAGGCGTATTTGCGACTTCGCGGTATTCGAACCATAGCTTAGGTGTTCTTAAAGCAGAGGCGCGCGGCTTCCTTTCGGCGTATGCGGTGAGCGTAACGTAAAGCTTCTCGCCAACCTCTCTGAGTTCGATATCGGTTATATACCCTATTCGCCGTTTGGTTACCGTATCGTATATGAGGTCGCCCTCCTCTAGCGATGCTGAATATATTTTGTCAATAGGGCCTACCTCAAGACGTATGAGATGCGGCGCGTCAAATTCAGGATATAGAATAAGACGCGAGAGGTATATGCCTCCGAGAATCACTGCCGTTAAGGAAACCAGAATAAAGAAATCTATAATAACAGCTTTCATTTTTGTATGAACACCCCGAGACCGTGTCGAATTTTGAAGTTCAAAAAAGAACCCTGCCGTTAGTTTGGCAGGGTTCTTTTGAAAAAAACGAGTAAATTATTTCCGAGATACAGAACAGCTTAAAAAATCAGTCGATGACGGATATATCTGTGCTGGCGGCATTTGCCATTGACGTGTTCAGATTGTATCCGAGCTTTTCGTCGTGCTCTGCCTTGGATATGCGCAGACCTGCGCTTCCCATTCCGAAAACTACCCAGAAAAGAAAGCTCATTGAGTAGTTATAGAAGATATAATCTGTCATTCCGAAGGTTATCAGTGCGAAAATTGCTATTCCCGTCATGAGTATCGGTGAGGTGAGTGAGGAATTGTGAATATATCGGTTGTATGTTGCTATATGCCGTATTCTGACGATAAGAATGAACGCGAAAACAATCAGAGCGAACACACCCGCCTCGCAGGCTATTTCGAGAAAAACGTTGTGGCTGTGAGGCGCGGTGACTGCGTCCTCTGCGTATTTTGAGAAATCCTGCCTGAAGCTTTCGTCACCGATGCCTATGCCGATGAACAGATTATCCCTGAGCATAAGAAGAGAGGAGCGCCAGACCGAAAGCCTTACCGATATCGAGCTGTCAGCCATGTTGAATGCGGAAAGAAGTCTGTCGAAAACCGTAGAGGGAATAAACGAAAGCCCAATCGGTATTAGAGCCGCAGGCACGAGAAGAAGCTTTGGTACGTGCTTTACGTGAATTATAAGATATGCGGGTATGCAAAGGATAAGAGCAATCCATGCTCCGCGTGTCCAGGTCATAACAAGCGCGGTGGTGTTAAGCGCAAACGCTCCGAAGTAGAAGAGTCTTGCACCGATGCTTCCTTGCTTGTCTGTTGCAAGCGTGAGAGAAAAAATAACGATTACTATGAGGAATACAGCGTAAACGTTAGCATTTCCAAAGGTAGCAACGGCTCTTGCTGAAATGCTGTCCCTGAAGCTTACGTCGAGCTGCTCGGAGAATGATGGTTTTACGATATATCCGAGTATTCCCATAACGGCAACGGGTATTGATGAGAGGAGCATTATATTTATTGCGTTGTATGCAAGCCTGCGGTTAACTATAAGATTACTTGCAAGCAGATACCCCAAAATAAGCGTTACGGTTACCAGAGAGCTTTCAAACGATGCCATTCCCTTGTTGAAAATTCCGCTGATAAGTATGAAAATCGCAAAAAGAATCATAAGAGCGTCGTATTGCTCAAAGTGATAAATTCTCTTTCCGAGAATGACCTTTATCATGAAAGAAATCGCTGTAAGGAGCACCATGCAAACGAGAATTATCGTTGGGTGCGGCATGAGAGGAAGAAACGGAAGTGCCAAAAGTGTGAGCATAAAGGAAAACTCGGGAGAGAATATCGCCAATACCGCAAGTATAAGCGCCAGTATTGGTAAGAGCAACGTATGAATAGGTATGAAAAATCCTATTGCCGCAGGCAAAACTCCGAGAAATACTCCAAGCCACATAGGTACACCGGTATTTTTCTTGTTTCGCTTTGAGGCTCGCTTGACGCAGAAGGTATCGTATATAATCAACTCAAGAAATCCTGTTTGCTCGGTGAAATCCGATAGAGAACGTTCCACAAACAGCATAGGGATTGCGGCTATTGCAAATACAGCACCGATAACAAGGTCGGAAAACGGAGTCACCGAGTTGAAATAATAGTTTACGAGGTTCATCAGAAGTGTTATTATACCGAACGATAAAAGCATGCTTCCGTAAACCTTTACCGAGGTGTGAGCAAACGCACCGGTTAAACGGCTTAAAAATCCTGCGGCACTGCTGCCGGTGAGCTTTCTCGTGTAGGTAGAGCCGACACCGCTTATTATCTTGTCGGAAAAGGTCTTTCTTCCGCGTGCTATACGGCTGTTCTCAAAGTTCTTTTCCGAGGTTTCATAACCGAATAAAAAATCAAGTATCCTTGAGCCTCTTTTGTTAGCCACCGTCGACTCCTTTCTCTCGCAAATCAGTATACAGCAGTACCCGTGCGAGTTTTTGCGTTTTAGTCTGCCTTTTTCTTTCTCGTTTTCTTTTGCTTAGGCATAAGCGCCTCTTCAAATTCAGGATGCTGAGCCAAAAGCTCGGGACGCCTTTCGCGAGTGATTTTTACCGCTTCTTCAAGACGGTAACGTTCAATTTTCTTGTGGTCTCCGCCGATTAACACGTCGGGCACGGTAAGCCCTCTGAAATCGCGCGGCTTCGTATACTGAGGGTATTCGAGTATGCCCGAGGCAACCGACTCATCCTCAAACGATGCCGCTTCTGCGAGAACACCGTTTTTGAGTCGGCTGACCGCATCTATAACGATGCAGGCGGGAATTTCACCGCCGGTAACCACGTAATCGCCTATTGAAATTTCTTCGTCTATAAGCGTGTCTATTACTCTTTGGTCAACTCCCTCGTAATGTCCGCAAAGGAATACCAGCTCATCGTATTCCGAAAGCTCCTTTGCGACCGAGTGGTTGAACATTCGCCCTTTAGGCGACATGTAAATAACTCGGCGCCTTTCTCCGCAAAGGCGTTGCTTAACCGCCTCAAAGCAGTCGAAAATAGGCTGACAGGTCATAACCATACCGGTGCCTCCACCGAAAGGGGTGTCATCTGTTTTTTTGTGCTTGTCGGTGGAATAAGCGCGTATGTCGTAGCAGCTGAGCTCTATCAGACCTCGTTTTTGTGCTCTGCCTATGATGCTCTCTCCGAGCACCGATTCAACAAGCGAGGGGAACAGCGTCATAACGTGAAATTTCATATCAGTCAAAAAGCCCGGGAATTCTGTGAATGTAAATTCCCGCCTCGGCGTCTGCTTTCTTTATAAATTCTTCAACGTCGGGAACCAGAACGGTTTTTCCCTCGTTCGTTTCAACGTAGTACAGTCTTCCCGCAGGGGTGTCCTGAATATCCGAGATTTTGCCGAGAGTCTCACCCGTGTCAAAATCAAAGGCGTCAAGTCCTATAATATCCGCAAGGAAATAAGCGCCATCGGCAAGAGGAATATCTTCTCTTGCAAGATAAATTACAGTATTCTTGAGAGCCTGAGCCGCCTCTCTGTCAGCGATACCTTCAATACTCATAAGCACCAGCGCGCCCGAGACCGATGAGGTTAAAACTCTAGCCTCCTTGTAACTGCCGTCCTTCGCGGCAAAGAAAACGCGCTTCTGCATAGCGAGTATACGAGGACTGTCGCACCAGCTCTCAACGCGAACGACGCCTTTTACACCGTGCGCTGAGGTGATTTTTCCGCATTCCAAAAATTTCTTTTTCATACCCAGTATTTTATCATATTGCGCGCGCTATGTCAAGTATTAAAAGGGCAGTTGTGTGTTGCAGGAATTTTTACCGATGCACCGTGCGGATTTTGCATTTTAAAAAAGCGGCTTTTTGATTTCTCAGTTGCCGGTAAGCGTTCGGTACAGCTTTGCATATTCATCGGACATTCGCTTTATCGAAAAGCAGCTTTCGTAAATTTCAAAAGCCCCTGAGCAAAGCTTGAAATAGAGCTTCGTGTCCGAAATAATGCGACGAAGTGCCTCGGTCAGAGAAAACACGTTGTCATTTTTGAAAATAAGACCGTTTTTTTCATGCGTTATCATCTCCGTGTTTCCACCAAAATCCGAGGCTACCGTCGGAATTCCCAACGACATGCACTCAGAGGTAGCAAGACAAGAGGTCTCGGTTCCCCGCGATGCGTTTACGTTTACCGTGAATATATTTTGGTAAGGCGTGGGGTCTTCGGCGAATCCTACAAATCTTGTTCGTCCGGCAATTCCAAGACGCGCGCAAAGCCGTTCAAGCTCGCTGCGAAGAGTTCCCGTACCGACGATGAGAAGATAAACGTCCGTTCCCGCTTCGGCAAGTCTAGACACAGCCGATATAATAAGGTCGTGACCCTTGACCGCTTCAAGTCTCGCGCAGCAGCCTAGAATTACAGCTCCTGAGGGAATTTTTATCCTAGCCTTAAGCGCCTCTTTTTCCGATGCGCTGAGTATCTGCCTTTTTGCGACTCCATTCTTGATTGTCAGGATTTTTTCTCGCGGTACGCCTTCGTAAACAAGATTTTCGGTGGCATACTCTGCGGTTGAAACCGTTAAATCTGTGCAGAAATTGTAAATCTTTCTTTTCAAAATGTTCTTTTTTATAAGACTTGGCGTGGGTATAGCACAGTGCCTTGTTGACAAGCAGTGCCTGATTCCCGCAAGTCTTGCACCGAGCCTTGCCGAGAGCGCACCGTGAGTGTGAACAATGTCGGAGCGGTGCGTGGCAAACAGTCTTCGGAATGCGGAGGTGTCAGCCGGGCAAAAGCTCCTGTCAGCACTCATCGGCACCTCGCAAATCTCGGCACCGATTCCCGAAAGCATAGAGCAGAGGGCGGAGCCGCGCGGGAGGAAAATTTCTATATCAAATTCGTCTGCAAGGGCTGAGGCGATTGATTTTAACAAAATTCCCGCACCGCCCACGTTGCTGTCGCTTATGACATGAGTTATTCTTTTTTTAACCATATATAGCTCCATAAAAACAAAAATCCCGTCGGCGCAAGCCTACCCTGAACGATTGCGGAACTGGGCGAGGCTGCTCGACGGGTTTTATGTAGCCCGGTTATTATTTGCGTTTTCTTTTAAAATATGCGGAAAGCATATCGGCACCGCGGTCTTTCATGACGCCCGGAGTTATCTGCGGCTTGTGATTCAGCGGAATCTCGGCAAGGTTGATAAGTGAGCCGAATGCCCCGAAGCGCAGGTCGGGCGCAGAGTATACTACTCTTGGAATTCTGGCGTTTATGACGGCGCCGGCACACATAGCGCAAGGCTCCAGTGTAACGTAAAGCGTAGTACCCGGAAGCCTCCAACCGCCAAGAGCTCGGCAGGCGGCTTCTATAGCTAAAATTTCAGCGTGATGTGTGGCACATCGTGAGCCCTCACGCGTGTTATGAGCTCTGGCAATTATTTTTCCGTCCCGAACCACGACAGCTCCAATCGGCACCTCATCCTCTCCCTCAGCAAGTGCAGCTTCCTTAAATGCCTCTTCCATGAATGCAACGTCATCTCGGCTTATGTCCTCAGGCGTGTCGTATTTAGTAATCTCTTTTATATCATTCATACTCTTTCTCCGTATAAGTCGTTATGCCAGAGCGTTTAATATTGCGATAAAAAGCGTAAGCGCTGCAAATGCAATCGGGCTGAGGGAAAAGCTCGCGCTTTTTTTCGATGCAAGCGGTGCGAATAACCTTCTGTAGCGTCTGTGCCTTACAGCTATTATCGCGGCGGAAGCCGCAGCTATACTAACGAGCAGAATATAGAAAAGAAGAATTCCGTCCGGTATAGCATACATCAAGTAGACAACCGATATTGCATTGTTAGAAAAATGAAGAACTATGGACGGAATTATGCTTCCGGTCATAATGTTGATAAGCGCGAATATTATGCCTGCCGCGAAGGCGTAGGGTATCTGGAAAAGGTTGACGTGAATCAAGGAGAAGAAAAGTGCGGAGAGTATGACCGCCCATTTCGGAGAGTAGGGAAGCATCAGCTTGAGTGGAATGTATCTGAACAGTATCTCCTCAAGCACTGCCGGTAATACTGCGTGAAGCAGGAGCGAGAGCCACAGATTATCCGCAATCTCAACGCTGTCGGTAGCACCGAGTGAAGTCATAATAAGCGAGGTCAGAACAGATATAAGGAATATCAAAAGCACGGAGGGGGCGATAAGCGGTAAAAGGTTGTATATACCACCGCGTGTCAGTTTAATTCCTATCTTAAAATCTTCGCTTTGTGGGATTTTCTGCGTTTTGATATATATAATTCCCAGAGCACCGGGCACTAAAAACGCAGAATAGTATAGTATAGATGAAATAACTCCTTCGGTAAGTCCCGACAGAGATAGAAGCATAAGAAATCCAAGATTTAAAAGTGTCAGCAGCGTAAGCTCTCTTTTCATACCGTTTCCTTTCAATTGCCGGTGTCTTTGGTTTAAAACGTGTGCTTTGCGCGAATCAAGTCGAATCGCAGCTTTCCGGAGGTTATATCGGCTTCTGCCAGACGAACCTCCAGCTTATCACCGATTCGGAAGATTTCTCTCCCGGAGCGAAGTGCAAGAGCCCTTTCCTCAAATACAAATTCTTCACCAAGCGTTGATATTGGAATGAGTCCCTCGCAGGTGTTTTCGAGCGTGACGAAAAGGCCAAAATGAGTGACCGAGCTCACCGTACCCTCAAAACAGTCGCCCACCTTATCGCTCATATAAACGGTTTTGTAAAGGTTTTCTATCCGCCTTTCCGCATTAAGTGCTTTGAGCTCGCCCTCGGTTGCGGCTGCCGCGGCCCTGGCTGCGTATGATGAATAGCGTGCCGGTGCGGCTCCCTCAATGAGAACGCGATGAATTATTCTGTGTGTCGCAAGGTCTGAAAGACGGCGGATAGGCGAGGTAAAGTGGCAGTATTTTTCTATTCCAAGCCCGAAATGAGAGCTCTTTTTGTCGGAATATTCCGCTTTTGCCATAGAACGAAGCAAAGTGTAGGATACTGCTTCTGAAATTCCGCCCGCCCGTGCCTCGTCAAGTAAACGCTCGAAATCCTTGCCTGAGGGCTTGTCCTTCGATATTGACGAGGTGTCAAGTCCCAGCGTGCGCGCGTACTCAACAAAGTCTTCAAGCTTTTCGTCGGCAGGCGCCGCATGGACTCTGAAAACACATGGAATCTGCTTTTCCGATAAGAACGTAGCAACAGCTTCGTTCGCCGCCAGCATAAACTGCTCAATCAGACGCTCGCCGTCGCCTCTGTCACGGCGGACTATATCTGTGGGGTGTCCGTCACCGTCAAGAATGATATAGGCTTCGGCACTGTCAAGCGAAAGCGCGCCTCTTTTCTTACTTCTTTGCTCAAGAATCTTATAAAGCTTGTGCATATTCCTGAGTGACGGAAGCACGTCGCGGTACTTTGTCTTAAGCTCAGAGGTCGCGGTACCGGCAAATATCTCGTTAATCTCGGAGTAAATACCTTTGATTCGGCTTTTTATAATTGAGGGCTCAATTTTCAACCCCAGAATCTCTCCGTCTTCCGATAAATTTATTATAGCGGAAAGCGCATATTTCGGCTCTGCTGGGTTGAGAGAGCAGGCGCCGTTCGAAAGCGCCTCGGGAAGCATAGGTACGACCTTGTCGGTGAAATACACGCTGGTTCCGCGCCTCATAACCAATCTGTCAAGCGCGGTCTTTTCTTTAACGTAGGCCGACACGTCGGCAATGTGAACTCCAAGCTGCCAGCCGTTCTTAAGCCGTCTTAGCGACACCGCATCGTCGAGGTCCTTTGCGCTCTCGGAGTCTATGGTAAATATAACCTCTCGGCGAAGCTTTCTGCCCTCAGCAGAAAGTGGCATCTCAGACGCCTCCTGCGCAAGCCGAAGCTCGTCCTCGGTGAAATCGCATTCTATTCCGCAATCGGAAAGTATAGCAAGATAGTTTGCTTCTTTTCCGTCTGCTGCTCCGAAATTGTCTAAAATACGGCACTCGAAATAGCCGCCTCTGCCACGCTTGATTTCTGCGAGCACCTTGTCCCCGTCTTCAAAATCACCGGTGTGGTTGATATGAAATCTTACGGGTAGCCTTGGCTCGTCGGGGAGCACGAAGCGACGGTGAATTTTTGCTCTGCCGTGACGTACGGTTTCGCTTCCGACGGTTCCGATAACGGTTTTTCTTTTTTCTTCAACTATTTTTGTGACTCGCCCCTCGGTTTTCTCTTCGCCGAAGCTTGAGAAAAATTTGTGATAGCTTATCTCAACCAAGTCACCGTCAAGAGCACCCAGGGATGCACCTTCCGGAATGAAAATATCTCTGCCGCTCCCGGTGCTTTCGGGCGTTACGAAGCCGTATCCCGAAGCTGTTTGTGAAAATCTTCCGACAGCGGTAATGTTTCTGCGCTTGCCACCGGAGAAGGATGAGTCTGTTCTGCCCGAATATCCGCTGTCAGTTCTTATTTTTATTTTGGCTCCGTCGGTGCGGACGCCTATTCCGTCAAGAGCTCGGCGCAGCTCGCGCTCGGCTCTCCGTTTTGCGCTTTTGCGGTCGCTTTCGCTTCGCACCGCCCTTTTTGCAAAGGTTTTTGAATTATTGTTCTTTTTCTTCATCTTTACTCTTAATTCGGTTTTTATTTAAAAATGGCTACTGCCGAGCTGAGAAATCCTCCGCTAAAAAGAAAAACGGAAGGTGTAACACTTCCGTTTTCAAGAAATCATTTCGAGGTTGAGAAAATAGATTGGTAATCCGAAATCTCCTGCCAGGAGTTTTTAGACAATGCATAATCCGGCTGCAATACGTAAACCAGAATAACAGCAAGTGCGAACACTGCGCAAGCGATAAGGGATATTTTAAAGAGTCTGGAGCCGTTTCCGCGAGCCTTGTCCTTACCGTAGTAGGTATCCTGACCGCCGGAGATGGTTCCGGAGAGACCTTCGTTAGATTTCTGAAGTGTCACAGCGACAACAATAACAATCGCACATACGAAAAGTACGGCGAGAAGAATGTATTCAAGTACTACCATTTTTCATACCCTTCTTATTTAGTTATGCCACATAGGCAAAGAAAATATATAGTTATTTTAGCATAGCTTTGCCAAAATTGCAATACCTTTTGAAAATATTTTGAAAATTGTTTGTTGTTCTATAATAGAACTGTCCTTAGTAGACGGTTCTATTTTTTGTTTTGTGAGATTTTATGTATATTAGCGCTTTTATATATCGTCTAAACGCTCTGGAGAGTCTTTGAGAATTAAGACGAAAGCTTCGCGTTGTCTCCTGCCCGAGTTTGTCGGCAGACGTCGCACAAAATTCCGGCGGGTTTATTTTGTTTTGTGAGGTTTTATGTATATTAGCGCTTTTATATATCGTCTAAACGCTCTGAAGAGTCTTTGAGAATTAAGACGAAAGCTTCGGGTTGTCTCTTCCCGGAGCTCAGCGGCAGACGTCGCACAAAATGCCGGCGGGTTTACGCGAAAGGAAGAGAAAAATGAAAAAGAATGAAAAAGAAATTCTTATGAACGAAGCAGAAAAGCTGCTTGAACTCAAGGTTACACGATTTAAACTCGGTGCAAAAACTAAGAACGGTGATGAAATGTACGGTTACGTTCTTCTTGAACGCGTCAACGTTAATGGCAGCGAACGTGAAATTCGTGTTGATTTTGTTGCAAAGGATATCGGAGGCTATGAGATGCTTGATATCATCTTTATGTTTGGAGATGAGGCGTATCTCTCTGTACGCGAGGAGTCTATGAAAGATGAAAAGTCTGGTGTGATTACGAATTTCATGGTCTACGAAATCTGGAACGTAGATAAAGACGGAATTCCTTACGTATATAAGGTGAAGCCTATGAGGGAAAGTGATAAGGCAAAGCTCAACGTGATTCTCAATAAGCGTAAGCTGGCATACGAAAGAGCGAAAGCTGCTATTGCATCAAAAGAAAGTTCTAATTCTGAAGAAATTTAAAGTCATGTCAGACTTAAAATGACAGAAAGGAAAATATGGCAAGAATAGGATTTATCAAAACTCCCAAGAAACGTCCTTTTAAGGACAAACCGAAGAAAAATAAAAAGAAAGGAAGGTATAGATAATGCGACTTTCGGTAAATAAGAAGATTATCATTGGTGTTCTGGTTTGTATTCTTCTTGTAGGTTTCCTCGGCTGGCTGACCTCCGGTTTCACTGATTTTACAGCTGAAAGCATGGGTGATAAGTTCGAAGGAAAAACAAATGAAGATAATCTTTATACTGCAGAAGCCTGTGAGCTTGAGAGTCAGAATGACGGTAGCGGTATAATTATCAACGTTGACGATAACGGCGCCATTTCTGTTAAGGGTACAAATAACGCGCTTACCGATGCAACCTATACTATCGGTAAGGTAAGTCTTAAGGCTGGTACTTATACTCTCACTGCGGTAAAGGGCGGTTCTCTCTCTACATATTATGTTGAGGGTATTGCCGGGGATGAGATAGTTAAGGCAGATTTCAGTGGTAATACATTTACTCTCGAAGAAGATTCGATAATTACTCTTCGTTTGATTGTTAAGTCAAAAGCTGAGATAAACGCGAAGGTTCTTCCGGTTATAGTTTTGGGAACTGAATCTGGCGAATTTTACGCTTAATAAAGTAAAAGGGCATCGGGAGCATTTGTTTTCGATGCCTTTTTTAGAAAGGGAAAAAAAGAATGAAAAAAAATATATTTATAATTATTCTTGCAAGCTTTCTTGTGTGTAGCTTGTGCGTTAATATAGGTGGTTTCTTAGGAGCTTTTAAGAAAAACGTAGAGCCTGTTATTGACGGTACCGGCATTGTTGATGCAGAAAGCGAACATGAATTTGGTGGTACAACTGTTTATAAAGCGGATTTTTCCGTTGACGGCCTTTGGAGCTATAATCTGCTAGACGAGGTAACTGATGACTTTGAGGGTTCTTCAACAATATATGGTGATTATGAAGGTCAAAATAGTTTGATTTTAAGTTTTATTGATGGAGAAGAAGGGAGCTTCAATATTGACGTTCCTGTAGATTCCGGTTTTGGTTATCTTTATTTTGAAACTAAAAGGCTTTTACTCCCATTGGAAAATTGTTCTGTAATAACCATTGATTTTGATTATAGCTTCAGTTACGATAATTATGTAGAACCAGATGTTTTAATAGCTCCTTATTTTTATTCTCAACCTAATGAGGAAATTGAGACATTTAGTCCTATAGAACCCGTTGGCATTTTAATAGAATATTATTTACAATCCGGATTAAATATTGACGTTCAAATTACCGAGGGGCATTTTACTTTCATAATATTTGAATCTGATATGCTTGTTTATCTCGATGGTGAATACGTTGGTTCTGTCGAGAATGTTAGAAAAGAAAATGCCGTACGTTTTGGCGGATTGCGTTTTGAATTCGATGATTTTGAAGGCGGTGAAGAATATAGTATTGACAACATAGAAATCAATACATTTGATTCGGATTATACCGGGCCTATATTCGACGTAATTTATTCTTCTGATTTGTCTAACAATCCGGATACTGTCCTTGGTAGAAAGGAGTAAATTATGAGGAAAAAAGCAATTTTTCGTAAATTGATATGTCTGTTTGTTTTGACAACGATATTGCTTTCTGTGTTTTCTGTCTTTATTTTTGCTGCTGATAGCAGTTCTTTAAACATAAATAAAGCAAAAGAAGAAAGTTATGCTGAAGAATCTGGTTTCGGTGAATTTATTGACATAGATAAATACATAGAGAATGCCGGGAAGAAAGGTTGGGATGAGCTTAAAGTTGTAGGAGTTGGATTTAGAAATAGTACATTTAATTATGTTTCTACTGCAATGATACCTACGGCAGCGAGTTTCACAGGTCTTATAATATCAGACATTGAACTTTATCTGTATAATCCGGATTTGCTTGATTTAAGCGTGCTTACAGATATGGGGGCTTATGGAACTGTATCTTATCGTGTAGATGGTGGAGAGGTTCAGAAAACCAATTTTTATCCCGATGCTGATTACGGTGTCTACTATAACGGTTTTAATAATATGGATTCACTTTTTATTAAGGTGCATTTAAATGAAATGCAGTTCATGGGATATGATTTCGGAGAAAGACCGATTGTAGAAATTTTGAATTTCGAAGGTAATAAGACGTATTACGACGGTATATATGAAGAGGCAACCGATTATATAAAGAAGAATTTTACACCTTTAAGAGGCAATGTAGAATGCAAATTTGGGGTTGGTTACACTTACGATCAAGGTGATTATTATGACGTTACGAACACAACGGCAAAGCAGGACATAAAAGAGTTTATGCAAATGGATGAAACTACTTTTGTGTCTACATACTATGGAACTACTGAAGAAGATTCTATTGAAGATATAGTATTTTTCTATGAGGATTTTTTGAATAAAGAGTTTTATTTGTATCTTTATCTTTCAAACCGTCTTCTTTTG
>JAZNDN010000012.1:0-3865 GCA_045588085.1 Eubacteriales bacterium | reverse complement strand
CATAAGGCTTTAAAAGATGCATTTCTCCCTACTCATCGCCAAAATTTTCTTAAATATTTCTATATTCCTCAAAAATCTTGGCTCGATTATGAAAAAATGCATTCTTTTAAAGCTGCTTCGCACCTTACGGCGAATAAATTTTTGGCAGATTTTGTTGTAATGAGCCGCAGTTAAGTACGACTTAACAAGGATTAGTACGACGAAAGATGCTGAAATTTATCGTCGCAAGGCTTATTGGTTCGATTCTCTTACGGCTATGTAAGTAACGTGTATGCAAGCGCGGCAAGCGGAATGCAAATCAGCCCTTGTAACGTTTTCATTATAAAATATTTTCCCGTTTTCAAATCCGTTCCGTAAAGAAATGAAAGCGCCTGCAAATGAACTGACAGCCCCGAAAAACCTACGGAAAATGCTGAAAGCGAGAGTGATGTTATCGGTGCAAGAAGGCGAGTTTTAGAAAGAATACTGGTAGCGCTCCCGACCTCAAGCAAGCATATCAGAGAAAGATACAAATATGTTTGGCCCAAAAGTTTTCGCAAAAGACCGCAAAAGCATGCGAAAAACGTCAGATAAGAGCATACATAAAGTGTGTTTATTCCTGCATTTTTAATCGAGGCCGTAAGTGAAAATTTTGATAAGACCGCACCCGATTCCCATGAGGTGCGCTCTTCATTCTGCGCAAAAAGTGAGAAAGCAGCTCCCACTACGGTTGATGATATTACCATAACCGCATAGAGTATTATACCTTCCTTTACGCTTCCTCTGAGTCCCATGCCGACCCCCGAAACCAGAAACGCGGGACCTGTGTTGTTGGAAAAACCTATAAGGCGTTCTGCCTCGTTTTTTGTTATCTTTCCCGAGTTATAAAGGTCAACGGCTGCTTTTACTCCAAGCGGAAATCCGCATAAAATACCAAGAATATACGCCGATGCTGCGGCTCGGTTAATCTTAAAAATTTTCTCAAATGCAATACCGATGGCATCAAGGGTTGAAAAGTCAACCCAGTTAAAAAGTATGTCGGACAGAATTATAAAAGGAAAAACCGACGGTATTACAACGTTCGCGCATAGCAAAAGACCGCTCTTGACAGAGTGTGAAATTTCATCAGAAAAGAAAATCGAGCCTGCAAGGGTAAGTGCGATGGCAAGAAGCGCTATAAGTGCTTTTGTATACCGACCTTTTTTTCTTTCGGTTACAAGCTGTTCATTAATCGTTTTCGTCATTATTCTACGCCTGCCTCATATAGTTTTATATAAGACTTATGAAAGCGAGCAAAAAATAATGACGGAAGATAATCTGAAACGGCGCAATTTCAACAAAAAAACGCAAAATAAGCTTCGTACTGTTCCCGGTATTCATCTGGAAGCTGACAGCGTCATAGGCGGAATGTCCGTGATAATAAGCGGAGCTGTGGGGATAGGTGAGCTTTCTGAGGAAAAAATCAGCATTGCGTCCCCAAAGGGCTGTATAGAAATCAGGGGACAGAGGCTTCGCGCGACGGTTTTTGAAGGAGCGCGTATGCGAATATTCGGTTCTGTAACACAGGTAAGCTTTATATATTCAAAATCGGGGGCGAGAAAAATTAATGTTAAGACTTGATTACTTGATTTTCGGATATCGTATTATAAGCTTTTCTGCCGATTTGAATGCCGAGGTTGCTACTCGGCTTCTTAAGAACAACTTATCCGGCGAAATACGCGAGGACGGAAGCATTTTGGTCGCCGAATCGTCGAGAAAGAAATATATAAAAGCACTGGAGGGAATGGAATACTGCGAGAGCGATTTGAAGGGGCTTTGCGGTATGCTTTTCAGAAATCGGTGGAGAGTCGGAGCTTTGAGTGCATTTTTGCTGACAGTGCTTATTTTCATTATCACAAGTGGATTCGTATGGGACGTAAGAATATCCGGAAATGAGTCGGTTGCAGGTGTGGAAATTATAGAAAATTTATCCGATTACGGTGTTGGTATCGGCGCCAGATGGTCGGAGCTTGACACCGCGGAAGCCGAAAGACGAATACTGGAGTCCTACGATAAAATTTCATGGATTAATATTAACAGGCGCGGCACGGTTGCTTACGTAACCGTAAAAGAGCGAGGTTCCGGCGCTCACATAGACGTAAAAAAATCTCCTTGCAATATTGTAGCGGAGCAGGACTGCGTAATAGAGGAAATTACCGTTTGGTCGGGAATTGCAGCGGTAAAACCCGGGGATACGGTGAAAAAGGGAGACCTTTTGATATCAGGCGTAATACCCGAGGAGCTGGGTGGAGGATTCGTTGCAGCTGAAGGTGAGGTTTTCGGCAGGCTCACTGAGCGCTCCGAGGTTTTTGTTCCGCGCAATGAGGAAAAAAGAGTCTACAAGGAAGAAAGAATACAGAAATTTGGGGTGAAAATTCTTAATTTGGATATAAATATTTTTAAAAATTATAGAAATTGCGATAATGAGTATGTTATAATAGATGATGAGAGAAGACCTATAATGCCGGGCGGTGTGCCGCTGCCGATAATATTCAAGGCGGAATACCGCAAGGAATACGATACCGTTGTCCAAAGCTATACCGACGCGGAGCTGATTAAAATCGCAAGCCTGCGACTTGCGTCCGAGCGCGTCACCGCCATATCCGATGCCGAGCTACTTTCGATAAAAAGCGGCGGTGAGCTTTTTGAGGACGGGTATTATATGTATTCTGATATGCTGATATTGACAGACGTAGGTAACGTAAGATTGCTGTCGGCGCAATAGCCCGCCTTAGTTAATCGCCGTCTGTGTGTAAAAACAATTTTGGAGGTTTTTATGATTGAGAGAATAGTAATGACTCAGTCAAACGAGGCAACATCCGCCTTGTTCGGTGCATTCGACGTTAACGTCGGCATGATAGAGAGAGCTTTTGACGTAAGGATTTCCAACAGAAATTCAGACCAGACGTCCGGTGACGCAATCACCGTCAGGGGAAATGAGGCAGACGTTGAACGTGCTGTCAAAACTCTGGAATATCTGAAGCACATGATAGGCGACGGTGAAAGCATAAGCCAGGAGAGCGTTGAGTACGTCATAGGGCTCGTGCGCGATAACATAGACGAGGTAGGCGAGAGCTTTTCGCATAACGTCATCTGCGTGACTAACAGAGGAAAGCCAATAAAAGCAAAAACCATCGGTCAGAAAAAATATATAGAAGCTATAAAAAACAACACCGTGATACTCGGTATAGGCCCTGCCGGAACCGGAAAGACGTTCTTAGCCGTTGCAATGGCGGTGGAGGCTCTGAGGGCAAAATCTGTGGCGAGAATAATTCTGACCCGCCCGGCAGTCGAGGCAGGCGAGCGCCTTGGCTTCTTACCGGGGGATTTGCAGAGTAAGATAGACCCTTATCTGCGTCCCTTGTACGATGCGCTTTTTGAAATGCTCGGTGCGGAGAATTATCAGAAATACATGGAACGCGGAACGATAGAAATAGCACCGCTGGCGTATATGAGAGGAAGGACGCTTGACGATTCCTTTATAATTCTTGACGAGGCTCAGAATACTACCCCCGAGCAGATGAAAATGTTTTTAACCCGTCTTGGCTTCAACTCAAAGGCGGTCGTTACGGGCGACCTTACTCAGACTGACCTGCCGTTCGGCAAAAAGAGCGGTCTTTCGATAGCCGCGAAAATCCTCGATAACATTGAGGGAATAGGTATTTTCCACTTCAGCGAGCGCGACGTCGTGCGTCACCATCTTGTGAGAAAGATTATCAGCGCGTACGAGGGATACGAGCGCGAGGCTAATGCTAAAAAATTCCGCGCCGAGCAGGCGAAAAGAGAAAAGTGAGGATAAATTATGTCAAATAGAAGCCTTTATATCAGCTTTTCGGCAACCAAAAGC
>JAZNDN010000011.1:0-4983 GCA_045588085.1 Eubacteriales bacterium | reverse complement strand
TTGCTATAGCGTAAATAACGAGCCACCGCAGAGATATGGTGGCTCGTTGGTTTGTACGACAACGCAGTATTGCGGAATTTATACGATCAGCATTGGTCCGAATGAATACGGGGGTAGAAAATGAGTGCCGGTCAGATTTGCAAGACAAGGAGTAAGGGTGCGAGCGAGATGAAGCCGTAGCTGCCTACGGCGATTTGAGTGAGTCGCCCGACAACGCAGTATTGCGGAATTTATACGATCAGCATCGCGTCACCAAAGGAGAAAAAGCGATACCGCTCCCTCACCGCTTCCTCGTACGCCTTCATAACGCTTTCTTTGTCTGCAAGAGCGCTGACGAGCATGAGCAGAGTACTTTCGGGGAGGTGGAAATTGGTTATGAGAGCATCGGTTGCTTTGAAGGTATAGCCGGGGTAGATGAATATTGCAGTTTCTGCGGAGGCGGGGTGGAGTATTCCGTTTTCATCGGATGCCGATTCGAGAACACGGCATGCCGTAGTTCCGACGGCAATTATTCTGCCTCCGTTTGCACGCCTGCGGTTGATTTCATCAGCTGTAGCTTCGGTTATGACAAAGTTCTCGGCATGCATGAGATGCTCCTCTATGCTTTTTACCTTTACCGGACGGAAGGTTCCAAGACCGACGTGGAGAGTAACCTCCGCATATCCTACACCCTTTTCTTTTATCTTTTTCAGCAGCTCATCGGTAAAATGCAAACCTGCCGTGGGCGCTGCGGCTGAGCCGTTTTCCTTTGCATATACCGTTTGGTAATCGTTTTTATTTTCGAGTTTTTTGGTGATATAAGGAGGAAGAGGCATATTACCTACGGCATCAAGAACCTCGTATATGCTTTTGTATTTTTTGATGTCATAGGAAAAGGCTACGGTTCTGTTACCGCCCTCAACGATTCCTGTAACGCAGGCTTTCAGCTCTCCGTCACCGAAGCTGAACGAGGCACCAGTCTTGGCACGCTTACCGGGACGAACGAGGGTTTCCCACTCACCGTTTTCCAGCGCTTTAAGCAACAGTAGCTCCATTGAAGAGCCTGTTTTTTCGGTTATTCCTATGAGGCGAGCCGGGATTACTCTTGAAGAATTTACGACTATTATATCGTTGGGACTCAGATAGTCGAGGATATCCCGAAAAATCCTGTGCTCAACATTGCCGCGCTCCCTTGAAAGCACCATAAGCCGACACATATCGCGCACAGCGCTTGGGCTTTGAGCTATGAGCTCCTCGGGCAAATCATAAAAGAAATCCGAGGTCGTGAGCTCGGTTTTGATTCTCACGTTTTCTATTCTGCTTTTACTGTTTTCCATAACCGACCTCACAATCCTGACAAGGTGAACGTCGCGCGCATATTATAATAATGGGCGCACTCTAATATTACAAAGAATTATACAACAGACGACACTAATTTTCAAGAGGGTACAAAAAATAATGCGAAAAAAACTTATTTTCAAGGGCGTCGGCACTGCTGTCATCACACCTTTTCTCAACGGAGAGATAGATTTCGGAGCGCTGGGGCGCATAATTGAAAGGCAGATTTCAGCAGGTATAAACGCGCTTATTATCGGCGGAACGACAGGAGAAGCGTCAACTCTGAGTGACAGAGAGCGCAGCCGCTTATACAGTTATGCAAAAGAGGTCACGGAGGGCAAAATACCGCTTATACTCGGCACGGGTTCCAATTCAACTGCAAAAGCCGTTGAGTATACCAAGGAAGCGAAGCGCCTTGGCGCAGACGGTGCGCTGGTCGTCACTCCTTACTACAACAAGGGCACCGAGGAGGGAATTTTCAAGCATTACGCAAAAATTGCCGAGGAAGGCGATTTGCCCATAATTTTATACAACGTACCGGGGCGCACCGGTGTAAATTTATCACTGAATAACTTGACACGTCTCGCAGCTTACGATAATATCGTTGCTATCAAAGAAGCAAGCGGCTCATATGATCGACTGATACGTATTGCCGGGTTGTCCGAGGAGCTTGCGCTATATTCCGGGAACGATTCGGAGGCCTACATCACTCTGGCACTTGGAGGTGCGGGCGTTATTTCGGTTGCCTCCAATCCCCTGCCCCGTGCTATGTTAAAAATAACAAACAGCTTCTTCTCGGGCGAGCTTGACAAGAGCTACGGATTTCAGAAGGCGCTTTTGCCGTTTATCGAGGTTTTATTCAAAGAAACGAATCCCGCACCTGTCAAATATGCTATGTCACTTTGCGGACTTTGCTCAGGCGAGCTCAGGCTTCCTATGGCAGAGATATCAGATGCAACGAAGGCTGAGGTTTTACGTGAATACGGAAGGGCGGCACGGCTGATAAAATAAATTTTCGACATACGAAAAAGCCGACGGAATTTTTTGTCCCGCCGGCTTTTAATTATATTGGAGAGCTTAGCCTTTCACTACTATGCCACAGAATTTTATTTAGACTGAAAATGACAGCTAACATTACATAAATCTGAGCATATTGGAGCCTACGATTTCCACGTAAATACGCGGATCTATTTTTGCGAGCAGGTGATTAAAGAATCCCGTTACGGCAAATTCAGTAGCATAGTGCCCGCCTTCAATAAGGTTCATTCCCATTTCCGCAGCTTCTTCCATGACGTTATAGCCAATTCTGCCGGATATATAGGTATCTGCGCCCGCCTCGTGCGCCACAGGAACATAATCCTTTCCGTCGCCTCCTACGAGTGCCACGGTGTATACCGGCAGATATGCATCGGAAACGAGGATTTGTTCTGTCCCGAGTACGTTTTTGAGATGCGCGCAAAAGTCCTCAAAGCTCATCTCACTCTCAAGACGGCCTATTCTGCCGAGGCAATCGTCACCAAGTGGGGCTATATCCGTGAGTCCTATCATTTTTGCAAGGCAGTCGTTAACGCCTCCCTTTACCTTATCGGCTCTGGTATGCAAGGAGATTACAGAAACTGTGGCGGATATGAGCTTTATGAGCTTTCTTGAGATATGATTATCGGTATCAAGCGAAGATAGCGGCTTAAATATCAGGGGATGATGCGAGAGTATAAGGTCAAAGCCTCCGCTTATTGCGTAATCTACTATTTCCTCGGTTACGTCAAGCGAAATCAGTACACGCTTTATATCCTTTCGGTCATCCGGACAGCACATTATACCGTCGTTATCCCATTCCTCAGACAAATTTTCCGGTATTCTTTCGCACAGTCTTTCGTATATTTCTCTGACGTTCATAGCCTTCTCCGTTCAAATTTTTATTTCAAAGCACCCAACTTTCACGGCATCATCCGCCGTATTTTCCGTAAAACTCGGACAAAACGTCAAGCTCTGCCGAAGCATCTATACCGCCGCTTTGCTTGCCGTCGGCAATTTTTTTGAGAATCTGCGCTCTTGACGCGATATATTCCATTTTATCCGAATCTGCTTTATCCCAACCTGCGCAGTATTTACCAAACCATGCATCGCATTCGTCAAACGGCTGAGGCTCACCCTCATAGGACACCTGCATTGCGACGTATCGCTTTCCGTCTTCCGATGAGAAAATCTCGTTTTCAATAACGAATCCCTCGCGCCAAAGGAATTTGCGCAGCTGCTCAGGCTTCGTCATTGGCTGCAAAATCAACCTGATATCTTTTTTTCTGAGATGCGGCGATGCTGAAATTATATCGGCGATAAGCTCACCACCCATGCCGCATATTGCATAGTCGGTGATACCCTTTTCCTCGGTACCGATGCAACCGGATGTAAGACAGAGCTCGGTTTTATCGGCAAGACCCGATTTTTCTATATTCTCGCGTGCCTTTGCAAGAGGCCCCGGGTTTATATCACTGCAAAAGGCGCGTGCAATACCTCCGTTTTTTAGCAGATATATAGGAAGATACGCATGGTCCGTTCCTATATCTGCGAGGACTGCTCCGCGCCTTACCAGCTCGGCAACAGACTTAAGTCTTTTGCCTATGCCTGTATTTCTCATTTCGAAGAAAGATACTGATTAATCTTCTCTACGAGTGCATCTGCATCGGTTCCGTGAACCTGGCATGCCTCTTCAATCGACTCGCCTCTGGAGTGAGGACAGCCGAGGCAGTGCATTCCTATTTCAAAGAAGAAACGTGCGGTTTCAACGTCGTAATCAAGTATTTCTCCAATGAGAGTGTTCTTAGTTACCTGCATTTTTAAAAACCACCTTTCAAGTTCATAATAACTACGTTAAGTATAACACACCCGAATAAGCTTGTCAATATATTTATGAGGCAGGAGTCTAGGATTTAAGCTCAAAATATTGACAAATGCGGGATTGTATGTTAAAATCTATAAGTCAAAATATGCCCCCGGCGGATTTCGCCATTTAAGGAGTTACGATGATTGTTGCGCTTGAAGAAGCAAAAAGACGGCTCGGAGCCATGTACGGCATACTCACCGAGCTTAAAAACCAATTAAGAATAGACGAGGCGAAGGAGCGTGCACAGGACCTTGAACGAGAGACCATGGTTCAGGATTTCTGGGCAGATGCGGAAAAATCCTCTAAAAAGCTTCAGGAGATAAAGCAGCTCAAGGACAAGGTTGAGAGCTACGAGGAGCTGGTTGCAAGACTGGAGGACGCTACTACGCTTTGCGAGATGGCTATTGAGGAAAACGACGAGGGCTCGGTTGAGGAGGTTCTTTCGGAGACCGAATTTATCGAGAACGAAGCCGAGAAAAAAAGAATAGAGGTTCTGCTTTCGGGACCTTACGATAAAAACAACGCTATACTCTCCTTCCATCCCGGTGCAGGCGGCACGGAGGCTCAGGACTGGGCTTCTATGCTTTACAGGCTTTATACGCGCTGGGGAGAGAAGCACGGATTTAACGTCAAGCTCGTTGACTGGCTGGACGGAGATGAGGCAGGTATCAAATCAGCCACTATTATGGTCGAGGGTATGAATGCGTACGGATATCTGAAGAGCGAAAACGGCGTTCACCGTCTTGTCAGAGTTTCTCCCTTTGACGCATCCGGCCGCAGACACA
>JAZNDN010000010.1:0-11519 GCA_045588085.1 Eubacteriales bacterium | reverse complement strand
GAGTACAAGTCCAAGATTGGCGAGGACTTCCCCTCCGATCCTAAGGAGCAGCTCATGGGTGCCGTTAAGGCAGTTTTCCGTTCTTGGGACAACCCCCGTGCAAACGTTTACAGACGTGACAACGACATTCCCTATTCTTGGGGTACTGCAGTAAACGTACAGGCAATGGCATTCGGTAACATGGGCGAGAACTGTGGTACCGGCGTTGCTTTCACCCGTGACCCCTCTACCGGTGAGAAGAAGCTTATGGGTGAGTTCCTCACCAACGCTCAGGGTGAGGACGTTGTTGCAGGCGTTCGTACTCCTATGCCCATTGCTCAGATGGAGGAGAAGTTCCCTGAGGCATTCGCTCAGTTCGTTGAGGTTTGCAAGACCCTTGAGAACCATTACAGAGATATGCAGGACATGGAGTTCACCGTTGAGCACGGCAAGCTCTTCATGCTTCAGACCAGAAACGGTAAGAGAACCGCTCAGGCTGCTCTTAAGATTGCATGCGACCTCGTTGACGAGGGCATGAGAACCGAGCAGGAAGCAGTTCTTATGATAGACCCCAGAAACCTTGACACTCTTCTTCACCCTCAGTTCGTCGCTAAGGCACTTAAGGCTGCTACTCCTATGGGCAAGTGTCTTGGTGCATCTCCCGGTGCTGCTTGCGGTAAGTTTGTATTCACCGCTGACGATGCAGTTGCTTGGGCAGAGCGCGGCGAGAAGGTAGTTCTCGTTCGTCTTGAAACCTCTCCCGAGGACATCACCGGTATGAAGGCCGCTCAGGGTATTCTTACTGTTCGTGGCGGTATGACCTCTCACGCAGCCGTTGTTGCTCGCGGAATGGGTACCTGCTGCGTTTCCGGTTGCGGCGAGATAAAGATGGATGAGGAGAACAAGAAGTTCTCTCTTGCAGGCAAGACCTTCACCGAGGGTGACTGCATTTCTATCGACGGTACTACCGGTAACATTTACGACGGTATCATTCCTACCGTTGACGCTACTATCGCAGGCGAGTTCGGCAGAATCATGGCTTGGGCAGACAAGTACAGAGTTCTTAAGGTTAGAACCAACGCTGATACTCCTGCTGATGCTAAGAAGGCTCGTGAGCTTGGCGCTGAGGGTATCGGTCTTTGCCGTACCGAGCACATGTTCTTCGAGGCTGACAGAATTGCTGCTTTCCGTGAGATGATTTGCTCCGATACCGTTGCTGAGCGCGAGGCTGCTCTTGCTAAGATTGAGCCTATGCAGCAGTCCGACTTCGAGGCTCTTTACGAGGCTCTTGAAGGCAACCCCGTTACTATCAGATTCCTTGACCCCCCGCTTCACGAGTTCGTTCCCACCGAGGAGGCAGACATTGCAGCTCTCGCCGCTACTCAGGGCAAGACCGTTGAGGATATCAAGAATATCATCTCTTCTCTTCACGAGTTCAACCCCATGATGGGTCACAGAGGATGCCGTCTTGCAGTTACCTATCCCGAAATTGCAAAGATGCAGACCGCAGCAGTTATCAAGGCTGCTATCAACGTTCAGAAGAAGCATCCCGAATGGAACCTCGTTCCCGAAATCATGATTCCCCTTGTTGGCGAAATCAAGGAGCTCAAGTTCGTTAAGAACGTAGTAGTTGCTACCGCTAACGCTATCATTGCACAGAGCGGCATTGACCTCAAGTACGAGGTTGGTACTATGATTGAGATTCCCAGAGCTTGTATCACCGCTGACGACATCGCTAAGGAGGCTGAGTTCTTCTGCTTCGGTACCAACGACCTTACTCAGATGACCTACGGCTTCTCCCGTGACGACGCAGGCAAGTTCCTTAACGCATACTACGACACCAAGATCTTCGAGAACGATCCCTTCGCGAAGCTCGACCAGGTAGGCGTTGGTAAGCTTATGGAAACCGCTGTTAAGCTTGGTAAGGCAGTTCGTCCCGAAATGCACGTTGGTATCTGCGGCGAGCACGGCGGTGACCCCGCATCCGTTGAGTTCTGCCACAAGATCGGTCTTTCTTACGTATCTTGCTCTCCCTTCAGAGTTCCGATTGCAAGACTTGCAGCAGCTCAGGCAGCTCTTTCCGAATAATCGGATTTAACTGAAAATCACCGTGCCGACGGCTATCGGCACTGAAAAAGCAAGGCAGGAGTGCTCATTTGAGTGCTCCTGCTTTTTTCTGTGCGTGGCGCAATCTGAAATAACCGTCGGGTTTAGTTAAGCTGCGCCTCAATAACAAACGCAAATATAAATATAAATATAAAATAAATATAAAAATAAATATAAATATAAATATAAAACAAATATAAATATAAATAAAAACCGCGCGCGTTGGCGCGGAGCGCGGGGCGCGAAAATGAAGAAGAAAAAGCAGCGATACGAAAAATAAAGAACGGAAGAAAGAGGACGTGAAAATTGCGTTTTATGTCAATTACGGAAACAATTTGCGCAAATACACCAAAACAAATCCGTGTTTATGCCTATTTTTTTGGAATGCAATCATACTTACTAAGCCAAAATTTTGCGGTATAGTATTATCAGGCTCGCGCCCTTATCTGAGGCAATTTACGTTTCTGAAAACGGCATTTACATATATTTTTCAGGCTTTATCGATATTTTTTGTAAATATCTATTGTAAAAGTCGAAAGCCTGTGGTAAAATATTGCCATACATTAAAAACAGAGTAGAAGGACGTGCGTACAGTGCCTTGTGGACGGGGAGTTGTCACAGGGACGAAAAGGCTCAGGCTTTGCGGTATTTCCTTCGCATCCCACTGTTACCACCGGTCTATCATACCTCTGATGGTGCAGAAGATGTAAATCTGTGCCACGGAGGTATTTTTTTATGAACGAAAAGCAACACAGAATAACGGTAATGCTGGTATTTTGCTCGCTTCTTGCGGCGCTGAGCATAGTTTTAGGCAAGTATCTTGCATTCAACGCGGGAGAATTTTTACGCTTCAGCTTTGAAAATCTGCCCACGCTCTTTGCGGCAATAGCATTCGGACCTATTCAGGCTATCGCGGTTGCGACGGTTGCCGACGTTGTCGGCAGTCTTATGGTGGGTTATTCGATAAACCCCATTCTGACGGTCGGTGTTGCCGTTGTCGGTGCCGTCAGCGGTTCTGTAAATATCCTTATAAAGAGGTTCAGGATACCGCTTGCTCTGAGGGTTGCGATATGCACCTTTTCCGCGCACGCGGCAGGCTCGCTTATTATAAAGAGCATAGGGCTTCACATAATGTACGGCACGCCGTATATAGTGCTCATTCCGTGGCGTGCGCTTAATTATCTTATAGTGGGTGTGCTTGAAACGCTCGTGCTCACCGTGCTTCTGGGTAACAGAGCAATAAAGAAAATCATCAAGGAGGCTATGGTCGGCATGTCGGAGAAGGGTGCATCAAGCTTTGCGCACTTTGCAAACAGCTTTCAGGCTGTGACGGTTCCCGGTCTTGAAAGAATAGGAATGCTCTGCGAGCTGCTCGGAAATCCCGAAAGGGAGCTTCGTATAATTCACGTAGCGGGAACTAACGGCAAGGGCTCAACCTCGGCAAATATTGCCTGCATACTTGAGGATGCGGGCTTCAAGGTTGGAAAATATATATCCCCAAATCTTATTAAGGTAAACGAGCGTATATCCGTTTGCGGTGAGGACATTTCCGACGCGGCACTTTCCGAGGTGCTTGAAAAAATCCGACCCCTCTCGGCAGAGGTGGAGAAAAAGCTCGGTCTTGCACCGACACAGTTTGAAATATGGACGGCGGCGGCATTTTATTATTTTGCAGAGCAGAAATGCGACTACGTAGTGCTTGAGGTAGGTCTTGGCGGTGAGCTTGACGCAACGAACGTAATAGAGCGCTGCGAGCTTTCGGTAATAACGAGGCTTGGGCTTGACCACACTCAGTACCTCGGCGGCACGATTGCCGAGATTGCCGCGGCAAAGGCGGGCATAATAAAGAAAAATCAAGCTGTCGATGCGGTTATAACCGTAAAGCAGGAGGACGAAGCTCTTAAGGTTATAGAAAAGCGTGCCGAGGAGCTTGGAAAGAGGCTTATCGTAGCCGAGCCTACGCCTCTCGGAGCTATCGGTGCTTACGAGTGCTTCTCGCTTGACGGTATAGGCGAAATACGCTGCGGAATATCCGGCTATCATCAGATAGAAAACGCCTCGCTTGCGGCAATTGCGGCACACGAGCTGGGCATAGACGGAAGCCATATCGTATCGGGAATTGCAAGGGCAAAGAACCCCGCCAGATTTGAGGTTATATCCGAGAACCCTGACGTAATATACGACGGTGGGCACAATGAAAACGGCATAACTGCGCTTATGTCTTCTCTTGAGCGCTATTACCCCTGCCGTGCAAAGACCGTTGTTTTCGCATGCATGAAGGACAAGGAGATAGCCGAGTCGCTTAAAATGCTCAGTGCGGGAAATACCGAATTTATTTTCACCACGGTTAAGGACAACCCAAGAGCAGACACTGCCGAGGGACTTCTGAAAAGAGCCGAGGCACTTGGCTTTTCCGGCACAGCCTACGAGCAAATAGGAGAAGCCTACGAGGCGGCTGTTTCGCGAGGCAGGCTCACCGTTATATGCGGCTCGCTGTACTTATACAAGGACCTTTGCGAGTATCTCGGACGCGGTATTTAAGCCGGGGTGCAGCTTTATCGCACCTAGGCAAGAGGGAGTAATCCCTCTTGCCTAAGTACGTCAGCATTAATTTTGCAGCTCTTGAGGAAAAGAAATGAAAATTATCGCAAGAATTGAAAGCGACTACAAGGAGAAATTCGGAATACCGAGGCAAAGCGGTCTTGCTATGGGCTGCCCTGCGAGAATAGTTTTCGAACCTCAGTTCCGTTCTCCCGAAGCGCTTCGCGGAATTGAGGAATACTCGCACCTTTGGCTGATATGGAATTTTTCCAAGGTGCAGAGCAGCGGCTTTTCGCCAACGGTTCGCCCTCCCAGACTTGGGGGAAACAGACGCGTTGGCGTTTTTGCTACGCGCTCACCGAACAGACCTAATCCGATAGGGCTTTCCTGCGTCAAGCTTCTGCGCGTTGAGCAAACCGAGGATTTGGGGACTGTGCTTATCGTTGACGGAGCAGACCTTCTTGACGGAACACCGATATACGACGTAAAGCCTTATATAGCATACAGCGACAGCCACCCCGATGCCGTATGCGGTTTTGCGGACAGAGTCCGCGATTATTCACTCCCCGTTGAGTTTCCCGAGGAGCTTCTTTCAAGAGTTGACGCGGATAAAAGAGCGGCGCTTACCGAAATTCTCGCCGAGGACCCAAGACCCTCCTATAAGGAGGACGGTGAGCGAATTTTGGGCTTCAAATTTGCCGATTTAGAGGTTTTCTTCCGAGTACGCGACGGCATTCTTACCGTTACCGATATAAAGAAGCTTTAACACTCAAAAGTCCTCAAAACGCCTTTTAAAAGTGAGGTTCAGCCTATGCTAAGCATTCCCGAACACCCCCGCGCTCAGCGCGTGTTTTACTATTTTGACGAAATTTCAAAAATTCCGCGCGGCTCGGGTAACACGAAGCCCGTAGCCGATTATCTTGAGAGCTTTGCAAAAAAGCACTCGCTTGAATACTATCGCGACGAAGCGGATAATATTCTGATAAGGAAGCGCGGCACACGCGGCTATGAAAATCACGAAGCAGTGATAATTCAAGGGCACACCGATATAGTTGCGCAAAGGACGCCCGATTGCTCCAAGGATTTCAAGACCGAGGGGCTCGATATTTACCGAGAGGCAGATTTTATAAAAGCACGCGGTACAACGCTCGGTGCAGACGACGGAATTGCCGTAGCCTATGCTCTGGCGCTTCTTGAAAGCGGCTTGCACTCGCATCCCCCGCTTGAAATTCTTTTGACGAGCGATGAGGAGATAGGGCTCGTAGGTGCCGAAAAATTTGACAAGAGCATCCTTTGCGGAAGAACCCTCATCAACATTGACACCGACGAGGAGGGGGTATTCGTTGTCGGCTGTGCCGGCGGTGTAAGATGCGATACGCTGCTCAGCGTGAAAAGAGAGCGCTGCGACCTTCCCGCTTACAAGCTCAGAATTTGCGGACTCACGGGAGGACACAGCGGCACCGAGATAGCCAAGGGGCGCGCAAATGCGATAAAGCTCGGAGCAGAGGTGCTTTCGGCTATTGGAGAGGTCAGAATTTGCTCCTTCGAAAGCGGAAATATGGACAACGCTATACCGCGGGAGCTCGTGGCGGAGTTTTGCACGGCAGTCTGTCCTCGCGCTTCATTCGACGCGGTTTGCGCCGATATCAAGGCAAGATTTTGCGATGCGGAGCCGAATATGGAGCTTAAGCTTTCACATACCGTACTCGACACGCTCCCCTGCGACAAGCAATCAAGCGAGAAAATTCTCGGCATTTGCAACGCGACGCCTTTCGGCCCTCAGAAAATCTGCGAAGCGCTCGGCGGTACGCCTGAAAGCTCGCTAAACTCGGGAATTGCGAAGCTCGGTGAGGATTTCAGCCTGTGCACCTCAGTTCGCGCATCGCGCGTACCCGACAAGGAGCAAATCGTAGGAAAGCTTCGTGCGATTGCCGATGCGGCAGGCGCTGATTTTTCGGCAAGGGGCGACTATCCCGGCTGGGAATACAAGTCCGACTCTCGCATAAAGAGCATAGCTCTCAACACATATTCTGAGCTTTACGGCAAAGAGGCGCAGGCTATCAGCATACACGCAGGACTTGAGTGCGGTGTTTTTGCAGATGCAATAGCAGGGCTTGACTGTATTTCGGCAGGACCCGACATATTCGACATACACACCACGGAGGAAAGACTTTCTATATCCTCTGCGGCAAGATTTTGGGATTTTCTTTGCCGTGTGCTTGAAAAATTATAATCCCCGACTTATCTGCGGCTGTGCCGTATAATTCGCCGCGCGAATTGTATATAATCAAGGCTTTGCCTTGTATCCTTGTACGCTTTAGCGTGCATAAACAGTTTGGAGAAAATTATGAAAAAGACAAGACTCAGAAAATACGCAAGGCTGATTGCCACGGTTGGTGTTAACGTCCGTCGCGGTCAGGAGGTTTATATAAGTGCCGAGGTTGACCAGCCCGATTTCGTGGCTATGGTTGCCGAGGAATGCTACCGTTTGGGAGCTTCTAAGGTTACCGTTGATTTTACCTATCAGCCGCTGGACAGACTTCACACGAAATACTGCACGGACGAGGTTCTCGCAGACCTTGACGGCTGGCAGATTGAAAAATGGGAGCATCAGGCAAAAATTCTCCCCTGCAAGATTTATCTTCTCTCGGAGGACCCCGACGGGCTTTGCGGCATAGACCAGAAAAAATACGCCAAGGCTAAGGCGGCAAAGGCAATAAAGGTTAAGCCTATAAGAAGCCGAATGGAGAATAAGTATCAATGGTGCATTGCTGCCGTCCCCTCGGTTCCGTGGGCAAAAAAGCTTTTCCCGCAGCTTCGTGCCGGTGCAGCCGTCGAGCGTTTATGGGAGGCAATACTTGACACGTCCCGCGTGCACGACGACCCCGTGCTCGAATGGAAGATGCACAACGAGAGCTTTCTTGCAAGGTGCGAGAGGCTCAATTCTATGAATCTGCGCAAGCTCCACTATACCGCGAAAAACGGCACTGACCTTTGGGTATCACTCATTCCCGAGGCTCTTTTCTGCGGCGGAGGTGAGAGCACCGAGTCGGGCGTTTATTTCAATCCCAACATTCCCACCGAGGAAATATTCACCTCACCTATGAAGGACTCTGCCGAGGGCGTGGTTTATTCGTCAATGCCGCTTTCCTACGGAGGTCAGGTTATCGACAATTTCCATATACGCTTTGAGGGCGGGCGCGCTGTGGAGTGGCACGCTGAGCGCGGTGAGGAGCTTCTTGGCGAAATTATAACTGCTGACGAGGGCGCGGCAAGGCTTGGCGAATGTGCGCTCGTTCCCTACTCTTCACCGATAAATGCAAGCGGTATTCTTTTTTACAACACGCTCTTTGATGAAAACGCTGCCTGCCATCTTGCGCTCGGTATAGGCTTCACTAACGTTATCAGAGGATACGAGAAGCTCACCGAGGAGCAGCTTCACGGTATGGGTGTCAACGATTCGGCAATTCACGTTGATTTTATGATAGGCACGCGCGACCTTTGTATCACCGGCTATGACGCTGACGGTGTGGAGCACTTGATATTCGAGGACGGAGAGTGGAAAATTTGAGCGTGCCTCAAATTGAATAAAAAGACAAAGTTCCAACAAAATAAAAAAATCCGCTTTTGCGCGGATTTTCAACCTTTCAAATTATATAAAATATATATTACTGCGAGAGTGAGGCAAAAAAATTGCCTCACTCATTTCATTTTTCGGTTACGCCTAAATGCGACAGCCCCTTATTCTTCATAAAGAATTTTCTCAGCGCATCTGACGCCGTCGGTTGCCGAGGACACAATCCCCCCGGCGTAGCCTGCTCCCTCACCGACAGGGTAAAGCCCCTTTAGCGAGAGTGACTGATAGCTCTCGTCGCTTCGCAAAACCCGCACGGGTGAGGTGCTTCGGGTTTCGGGACCGGTGAGAACTGCATCAGGCAAAGCAAATCCCGATAGCCACTTATCAAAGTCGGCAATACCTGCTCTGAGGCTTTCGGTCACGTATTGCGGCAAATACTGCTCAGGTGATGCGAGGTGCGTACCTATTCTGTAGCTCGGCTTGACAGCGCCTATACTCATCGGGCACGCCTTTGCCGTAAAATCGGCAAGCGTTATCGCGGGAGCGAGGTAGCTTTGCGTGAGGGCGTAGGCGCGTCTTTCAACGGCTCTTTGAAAATACACGCCCGCGAGCACCGAGTCTGAGCCGAAATCCTCGGGCGTCAAGGATACCAGCAGTGCAGAATTGGAATTTGCCTCCATTCTGGAGTATGGGCTCATACCGTTGGTGACAATACCGCCGCGCTCGCTTGCAGCAGGCACGACCTCACCGCCCGGACACATACAAAAGCTATACACGCTTCTGCCGTTTTCAAGATGCGTCACAAGGTGGTACGATGCCGTTCCGACGCTGTCGGCAAGACTTTCGTTGCCGTACACGAGCTTGTTTATATATTCTCTTGGGTGCTCTATTCGCATACCCATGCCGAACCCGCGGCTTTGCATAGGCACACCTTTTGAAAGGAGAAGCTCAAAGACGTCACAAGCGCTGTGCCCTGCCGCAAGTATAAGCCTGTCGGTAGGCAAAAACTCAGCACGCCCCTCCCTCTCAAAGCCGGCACCGCAGACAGCACCGTCCTTTACAGATATATCGGTAAGCCTTGCCGAGAAATAAAACTCAGCACCAAGGCAAAGCGCGCGCTCTCTTATGCGCTTGACTATAAGAGGAAGCTTATCGGTACCGAGATGCGCACCGACGGTATAGAGTATATCCTCGGGTGCTCCTGCCGAAACGAAGCTCTCAAGAACCCACCTTTTATATTTATCCATTGCGCCGACCTTAAGCTTTCCGTCGGAAAATGCCCCTGCACCACCCTCTCCGAACTGGATATTGCACTCTGCGTCCAGCTCTCTTCCGGAAAGAAACGTATCGACGGATTTCTGCCTTTTATCTACCGGCAGACCGCGCTCAAGCACTATCGGGCGCGCACCTGCCTCGGCAAGCGCAAGTGCCGCAGCAAGTCCTGCCGGTCCGGCACCTACGATTATCGGACGCGCGTTAAGCTTGCTCGCGGGAAGCGAGAGTGACAAATCGGGATAGGGCGCGACGCGCTTTTTCATTTTCAGAAGTCCCGCCTCGCGCTCAGAAGGAAGCTCGGCACCTACCGTCAGACGATATTCGGCACCGCTATCGGTGATTTTCAAGGCTTTCTTCAAAATTTCTATGCGTGAAAGCTCGCAGCTCTCAATAGGCAAAGCATGAACCAAAGCGCGCTCAACGTCATCTGCCGTGTAGCCTACGGGAACTGTTATATCGGTTTTTATCATTGCTCTGCCTCCTTATTTCATTTGTAGCACGAGGGGGTGCTTTTTATTTTACATTTAATTTTATCATATTAATTCGGGTTTTGCAAGCGGGGAGCAAAGTTTTTAAAAAGACGAATAATCCCCCGCACTTTGCAAATGCTATGCTTAGACGGTTTTGGGCAGAATGCCCGATTTTCCGAGTTATTCTCAATATTACCTAAAATTCAGGAGGTCGTTATGGCGAAAATATCCGCAGGTGCAAAAAGGATTTTGCTCCTGGTTCTCGTTTTGACAATTCTTTGCGGCTCGCTCGTTTCCTGCTCCGGCGGTGAGGGTGAGATTTCGGTATTCTATTATACCTATTCCGACACCTACATTTCGAGCGTCCGTCAGGCTATGGATGCCGCATTCAAAAAGGCAGGTCTTAAATTCAACAATTACGATTCAAACAGCACTCAGACTACTCAGACCGAGCAGGTGGATACCGCTATTGCCAAGGGCTCGAGGCTGCTTTTGGTCAATATAGTTGACACGGGTAGCGACGATGCTGCAAAAACTATCATTTCAAAGGCGCGTGCGGCTGATATACCGGTAATTTTCTTTAACCGCTCGGTCAGCGAGGAGGTAGTAAAAAGCTACGACAAATGTCTGTTTATCGGCACCGACTACGAAATGGCGGGACACATGCAGGGCTCGCTTATAGGTAATTATCTTGTAGACAATTACGACGAGCTTGATATAAACGGTGACGGTACTATAAGCTACGTTCTTTTCAAGGGCCAGCAGGGCAATGCAGAGGCTGAGGCAAGAACGAAATACAGCGTTGAGGACTGCAATTCCATTTTGCTTGAGAACGGCTTCCCAAAGCTCAGATTTTACGACTCTAAAAACACCGGCGGTTACCTCGTTGACCAGGGCGGAAACTGGTCAAGTGCCGCGGCTAACGATTATATGAAAACTATTCTTTCCTCGCACAGCGAAAGCGGCGGAAATATGATTGAGCTGGTTATCGCCAACAACGACGAAATGGCACTCGGGGCTATCTCGGCACTCAACGAGGCCGGATACAACAAGAGCGGAAAGCGTCATATACCCGTGTTTGGCGTTGATGCAACCGAGAGCGCAGTTAGCAAAATCAAGGAGGGTGCGATGACGGGAACTATAAAGCAATCGGGCGAGGATATGGCAAAGATGCTGGTTCGCGTTAGCGAAAATATTCTTCTTGAAAGAGATTACTTTGACGGAGTTGATAAGGATTATACCGAGGGCAAATGGAGAATTAACATTCCCTATTCGGTATACACCGGCAAGGAGGACTGACGATGAATGACGGCACCCTGCTTCTGATGGAAAATATTACTAAGAGCTTTCCCGGAGTTCAGGCGCTGGGTGGCGTCACGTTGCGCGTGGCAGCGGGTGAGGTTCACGCGCTGATGGGTGAAAACGGTGCAGGAAAATCAACGCTTATGAAATGCCTTTTCGGAGTTTACAGAAAGGACGGGGGCAGAATAGTCCTTGACGGAGCCGAGGTCGATTTCAAGAGCTCCGCTGAGGCACTTATGGGCGGTGTTGCAATGGTGCATCAGGAGTTA
>JAZNDN010000009.1:0-6260 GCA_045588085.1 Eubacteriales bacterium | reverse complement strand
GCTTCGCATCTGTATACCTCGGAGGACAAGTTCAGCGGCATCCTGCCTTACATGCTCAAACGTACCGGAAAGATCATCTTTGGAAAGAAATAAAAATGCACGAGCTCGGGATTGTGTTCTATATCAGCTAATTTTCCTCTTACGGCGTCCTTGATATCTACCGTACGGAAATCGGTACCCAGAGCCTCGCAAAGAAGCTCGGCGTTGCTCTTGGTTCTCGACGTTGTTCCGAAGCATGGCATGGTTACGGCTACTATATCCTTGCGTTCTCTGCCGAGAATATCCATAGCTCTTGCCGCGACGAGCAGGGCGAGAGTTGAATCAAGACCGCCCGAAACGCCTATTACCGCACGGCGCGAGTAGGAGCGAAGAAGTCTTTTCGCAAGACCTCTTGCCTGAATTTCAAGAATTTTATCGCATCTTCTCCGAGCCAAGTCAGCCGATTGCGGAACGAAAGGACTCATAGGGCGCGGCTGTCTTATTTCGGTCTCGGGAAGAGTTAGGTCAAAAAAAACCGTTACCGCAGGACTTGCGTCACCCGTAATGCAGAGCCTGTCGTGCGAGGACATCTGCAGGTCACACTCAGCAAAAAGAAGCTCTCCGTCCGAGAAATCCTCGCAGGCGGCAAGACACTTGCCACCCTGATACGCCAGACGTCTTGCGGAATACAGATAATCGGTACCGCTCTCTCCCTCGCCTGCGCCCGCATACAGAGCGACGCAGCGTTTTTTATAGGAAAGCGCCTTCGTTAAGGTTTTTGCATAATCCTCCGAGCCGACGAGCTCAGGCGCGGCACAGAGCGAAGCACAAATATTTGCAGGGGCATCAAAATCCCAGCCATCAACCGACGCGGTGACGGAAAAATCGGGATATTGCTCAGCGGCAAAGACTATATCAGTACCAAAAGGAACCGACGCACCGAAAAGGTCAACTATCGCCGTGCCGGCGGGTGCTGCGCTAAAGACTCCGTCAGCCTCTTTTTTGGGAATGAGTCCGAGCACCTCGCCGCCGTATACCGCGGCAGCACAGTTATAAAGTCTTCCGTCCTTTACAAAAGGAATACCTATAAGGCTTATGAGCCCGAGCTGCTCGGTTTTCTTTACGAATGCCGAAAGAGCCTCCTCAGCAGCGTCCATGAGCGGCTTATGGAGATAAAGGTCGCCTGCCGTAGCACCGGTAAGCGTGAGTGAGGGAAAGACTGCAAGGGCAGCGCCCTCGGCTGCTGCGGCTTTTGCAAGCTCCGCGCAGATTTCTGCGTTTTCCTTTGGATTTATAAGCTTTATTTTCGGATTTGCCAATGCAATTCTGACGATTCCGTCTTTCATAGTTTTCTTCAAGCTCCTGTTTTCTAAATAGAATGCCGCCTCGCCGCACGGGATGCTTTTCGCGTCACTCGGCATTTTTTCGGCGTTTTCAATCGCAAGTCACTCTTGCCTCGACAAGCAGAGGTTAATCCTGCTTATCGGATTTTATAAGAATAAGCTCCTTCGCATAAGGCAGTGCCTCTATGGCATCGCAAAGGGTGTGCCACTCTGCAAGCTTATGGTGACGTCTTGCATAGTATATATTGATGAGCACCTCATAATTCATGCTGACCGTTCTCATCTGATTGAAGGACGAGGGCAGGAGCTGAATCATATTGTGCCATGCGCTCTTATCCTTGGTTTCGTTGAACTTTATGCGCTCCGACTCAAGATATGCAATAACCGAATCGAGAACCGCGAGAGCCTGCTCGGTAAGTCTATCGCAGGAGAAATCGGCTCTTTCGAACTGCTTTGCTTGAATTTTATGCATAGTTGAGGTTGAGTTCGCAACCGTTCCGACCTTATAAGTGTCAAATTCCTTCCACCAGTAAAGCGGTGCGGTTATGTCCATAGAAACGATTATCTGGCGCAGATACTTTCTGTGGTCACTGCCGGCACAGGCAAGCTTATGCGCAAGCGCGAGGTCGTTTTCTCCGAGGACGAAATTGTGATTTTCGTCATAGTAGCTGTCCATTCTTGCCCAGCTGTTAAGAGGATTTCTTGCTCCTCTGATAGCATTTTCCATATTTGCGACCGAGATTCTTTCTACTTTAAGCATAGTTTTACACCTCAATTTTAGTCTAACTTATAATTAAGTATTTTATCATAATATAATGCAAATGTCAACACAGAGGCGCGTTTTTACTTACAAATATCAAATAAGTAAATTACAAGGCCCAATAATACTCCGAACCGGACCGTTTCATTAAATCCGAGAATTTAGGTAAAGGCATTAAATATCGCGTAAGCTTTTGCATTTTTCCGCGCGCAAAGGAAAGAAAAGGAGCGAAATCTGTATGTTTTGCAAATTTTTCTTTTCCATTTTTAAATTTTTTCAAAATACCACTTGACAAGTCACACTTGCGGTGCTACAATCTGTATTATATTTTCTGATAATGTATCATTTCACGAAAAGATAATTTGATATTTTATCATATTTTACAAAAGAAAGGCTTTACCTAAAAGGTAAAAAGGTATCGAAAATGGAAAGAGTTTTTAATTTTTCCGCAGGCCCCTCTATGCTTCCCATTGAGGTTCTGAAAAAGGCTCAGTCAGAGCTTATAACCTATGGCAACAGCGGAATGTCCGTCATGGAGATGAGCCACCGCTCTCCCGATTTCGAGAGCATCATAGCCGACGCTGAGGCAGGTCTTCGACGCGTTATGCAGATTCCCGACAACTACAAGGTTCTGTTCTTGCAGGGCGGTGCTTCGACTCAGTTTGCTGCGGTTCCCCTGAATCTTATGCAGAGCGCAAAGGCTGACTACGTAGTCAGCGGTCAGTTCTCCGGCAAGGCAGCAAAGGAAGCTGAAAAATACGGTGACGCTAAGGTTATCGCATCGTCAAAGGCAGATAATTTCACTTATATTCCCAAGATATCGAAGGACGACTTAAGAGCCGATACGGACTATTTGCATATCTGCTTCAACAACACGATATACGGTACCAAGTTCCCCTACATACCCGAAACAGGCAATACGCCTCTGGTGGCAGATATATCCTCCTGCATTCTTTCCGAGCCTATCGACGTTTCGAAATTCGGTGTGCTTTACGCCGGTGCTCAGAAAAACGTTGCCCCTGCCGGTCTGACTATCGTGATAATCCGCGATGACCTTATAGGCAAGGCGCGTCCCGAAACTCCCTCCATGCTCGACTATGCGCTTATGGCAGAGAACGGCTCTATGTATAACACGCCTCCCTGCTGGTGCATCTATATGGCAAAGCTCGTATTCGATTGGATTGAAGAGATTGGCGGTCTATGCGAAATGAAGCGTCGCAACGAGAGAAAGGCTAAGCTTCTTTACGACTATCTTGACAGTCAAAACTACTACACGTCCCCCGTCGTTACCGAATGCCGCTCCATGATGAACGTAGTTTTCGTAACCGGCGATGCCGAGCTTGACAAGAAGTTTGCCAAGGAAGCGTCAGCCGCAGGACTCAAAAATCTTAAGGGACACCGCTCGGTTGGCGGTATGAGAGCTTCTATTTACAACGCTATGCCCTACGAGGGTGTTGAGGCGCTCGTCGCATTTATGAAAAAATTTGCAGAAGAAAACCCTAAAAACGCATAACATACAAACAATTGTTTACCAAAGGATAGGAAAATGAAAAAGATTAAGCTTGTTAATAAAATTGCGGCTATCGGAACCGACGTTTTCGACAAGAGCCGTTACGAACTTTCCGAGGACACCGCTACTCCCGACGCCATAATGGTGCGCTCGGCAAATTTACTTGAAGAAAGCTTCAATCCCGAGCTTCTTGCAATCGCAAGAGCGGGTGCGGGCGTTAACAATATTCCCCTTGACCGCTGTGCCGAGGCCGGTATCGTAGTTTTTAACACTCCCGGTGCAAACGCAAACGGTGTTAAGGAGCTGGCAATAGCGGCGCTTATCCTTGCCTCGCGTGACATTGCGGGCGGTATCGAATGGGCAAAGACGCTTGGCGGCGAGGCTGACGTTGCGAAGGCGGTTGAAAAGGGCAAGTCTAAATTCGTCGGCAGAGAAATTCTCGGAAAAACCCTCGGTGTTATCGGTCTTGGCGCTATCGGAGGCTTGGTTGCCAACAGTGCACGCCACCTCGGCATGAACGTCGTCGGCTGCGACCCCTATATTACCGTTGGAGCGGCATGGAGCTTATCAAGCGCAATCCGCCATGCTGACAGCTACGACGAAATATACGCCACCTCCGACTATATAACCCTCCACCTCCCCTCAACGAAAACCACACGCGGAATGATAAACGCCGAAACTATTGCGAAAATGAAGGACGGTGTTCGTATAATTAACCTCGCACGTGCCGACCTCGTTGATGCAGATGCCATAAAGGCAGCTCTTGAGAGCGGAAAGGTTGCCGCTTACGTCACCGATTTCCCCACGGAAGCCACACTCGGTGTAAAAAATATCGTAAACATACCTCACCTTGGTGCTTCAACCGAGGAGAGCGAGGACAACTGTGCCGTTATGGCGGCAAGAGAGCTTGCCGAGTATCTTGAAACAGGTAATATCAAAAACTCGGTTAACTACCCTGCAGTTCATATTCCTCCGAGCGATGCAGGAAGAATCTGCGTATGCCACAAAAACATAGCAAATATGCTCTCTCAGATAACCGGCGTTATCTCGGCAAAGGGCATTAACATTGAAAATATGTCCAACGGCTCGCGCGGCGAATACGCCTACACTATTCTCGAAATTCACTCCGACAGCCTCGCTGATTTTGCACCCGCAATCGCGGCAATCGACGGTGTTATCAGGGTGAGAGTTATCTGATTGCAGATAATAATCCGAACTCGTTTTAGAGATGCTGATTTGCGACAAAGTCCGCCCTTACGTGCATTGTAACCGGGGCGGACTTTGTCTTGCTTTTGTTTTTTTGCTTTTCTCTATTGACAATATCGTGTTTTGGTGATAAAATACTAACGACGAGGCAATGACGGAAAGAGTAACGGTACCGTTGGTATTCAGAGAATGGGGCATTTTGCTGTGAGCTCCTATACCGGCTTATCGCGAAGACCGCTCCCGAGCCGTCGGTGAATCAAGCCGACCGAGGTCGTATGACCTGCCCTGCGAGAATGGGCGTAAGAGTTAAAGTTCAAGGTGGAACCGTGTTATGCACCCTTGGCGGCGTTTTGCGCTGTCGGGGCTTTTTTGTTTTTGCAGCGCGAGGCTGTTTTGCATTTTTAAAAATTTCACATACAGCGCGCCAACCGGCTCGGGAAGCGCGCAAAGAAAGGAAGAACACTATGAAAGTAGTATACTCGAACGGTACCGTTGCCGAATGCTCTGCCGAGGAGGAGCTTCACATACTCCGCCACTCCGCTGCGCATATTATGGCTCAGGCTATCAAAAGACTTTTCCCCGAGGCTGATTTCGCTTACGGACCTGCGAACGAAAAGGGCTTCTATTACGACGTGGACCTCGGTGATACAAAGCTTACCGACGAGGACCTTCAGAACATTGAGGCTGAAATGAAGAAGATTTGCAAGGAAAATCTCCCCATAAAGCCCTTCATTCTCCCCAGAGACGAGGCTATCGCGCTTATGGAGAGCCGCGGTGAGAAATACAAGGTTGAGCACATCGGCGACCTTGCGCCCGACGTTGAGATAAGCTTCTATCAGCAGGGCGATTACATTGATATGTGTACCGGTCCTCACCTCACCTATACCAAGGCACTTAAGGCTTTCAAGATTATGGGTCAGTCGGGTGCCTACTGGAAGAACGACAAGAACAACAAGATGCTCACCAGAATCAAGGGCACGGCGTTCAAGAGCCAAGCCGAGCTTGACGATTATCTCAAGCTTCTTGAGGAGGCTGAAAAGCGCGACCACAGAAGAATCGGCAAGGAAATGGGACTCTTTATGCTTTGCGACGAAGCTCCCGGCTTCCCCTTCTTCCTCCCCAAAGGCGTTCAGCTTAAGAATGCTCTTATCCAGTACTGGCGTGAAATTCACACCCGTGACAACTACGTTGAGGTCAACACTCCCCTTATAATGAACCGTGCTCTTTGGGAAACCTCGGGACACTGGGATCACTACAAGGACAATATGTATTCTACCACCATTGACGAGGAAACCTATTGCGTTAAGCCTATGAACTGCCCCGGCGGAGTTATGGTTTACCGCAGCCAGCCTCACAGCTACCGTGAGCTTCACATAAGGATGGGCGAGCTTGGTTTGGTTCACCGTCACGAGCTCAAGGGCGCGCTTCACGGTCTTTTCAGAGTTCGTTGCTTCACTCAGGA
>JAZNDN010000008.1:0-18790 GCA_045588085.1 Eubacteriales bacterium | reverse complement strand
AACGTTGTCGGAACGCTTGCGGTTTGCTTTGTCGGGCTTGAAAACCTTATTGATATCGAAGAGCTCGCTCTTATGGAGAGTGCGGGTGCCGAGGCGGCTTCGGTTTTCGCAATTTCAAAGGTGGCAGCTCTGGCATTCCTTATGTTCAATCTCTTCTCACCGCCATGCTTTGCGGCAATAGGAGCAATGAGTTCTGAAATGAAGAGCAGAAAATGGCTCTTTGCAGGCATTGGACTCCAGCTTGGCATCGGGTATTCGGTAGGATTCCTTGTTTATTTCTTCGGTGCGCTGATAAGCCCTGAAATAAGTCTTGGCGCTGTTTGGATGACTGTTCTCGGCTGGGGGATAGTTCTCGGATTTGCGGCAACGCTTACCGTGCTCATCATCAGAAATAGTTTGAAAATCAAGGCGGAGCAGCTCGAAAAGGCTCGTAAAAGGGAAGCTGCTTCGGTTTCGGGTGACGTATGAGCCCTGTTGATATTATTGCCATTGTCGTAATCGCTCTGATTATATGCGCTGCCGCGTTTTATATTATAAAGGCTAAGAAAAAGGGCAAGTGCATCGGCTGTCCGTATAGCAAAAGCTGCCACAGTTCATGCTGTGAAAAAAGCTGTTCCACCGGTGGAAAAAACGAAAATTAATGCATAATGAAAGATTGGAAAAGGGAAATTTTTTGGCAATCTAGCCTAATATCAAATTTTAAATACTAAGCATTCATAACCGAAAGGCAGAAGCGGAATTTTCGCTTCTGCCTTTTCTTCGCTTTTTGGTAATTATTTTTTTTGTTGAATTTATACAAAAAGCGCTCTAAAATATTTAAAGCGCATACTTCGCGGAAAATATTTACATTTCTGCTTTAGCCTGCTATAATAGAGTTGCGACGTAATTTAATAATCTCAATCCAAGGGTGTACTATGCCATTTTAGTACTCCCACCTTTTCATATGCTTACACTTGGATTGAGTTTGATATGGAATTGCGTCGCGGCAAGGTGAGATGCTTAATTTGGGGTGCGCTCGCTTTGCGGGCGCATTTTTTGTTTATTTTCAAAGGAGAATAGCTTTATGAAAAAGACTTTACTGACAACACTTTTCGCTATAATAACAGTGGCGATGCTTGCTGTTTGCTTGGTTTCCTGCAACGGCAATGTCAAATTTGACGTGAATTTTGTCGTTGATGGCGAAATTTATGACACAGTAAGCACGAGCGGTAGCGAAACTATCGAGATGCCGCAAAATCCCACTAAGGAAGGATACGTTTTTGACGGCTGGTATTGGGACAAGGATACGTGGGAAAAGCCTTTCACCGCAAGCTCCTTGCTTGATGCTCCTCTGTCCTCCGATATGAGCGTTTACGCGAAATGGAAGGGGGAAAATGAAAAAACGCTGTATACCGTAAGCTTTGAAACCAATGGTGGAACTGTTGTACAGAGTATCAAACAAGAGGTGATACAAACGGCTCCCGTTACCACAAAGGATTATAATACCTTTGTAGGTTGGTATTCGGACCCGACGCTTCAGGAGTCTACGAAGATAAGCTTTCCTTATACACCTACTGCAAACGTAACGCTGTATGCGAAATGGTCGGTTAACTTTACCGAGGGACTTCAGCTTACGCTTCAAACCACTACTAACACCTATGCCGTAACCGGATACACGGGAACAGAAAGCGTTATAATTATTCCCGCGGAATACAAAGGACTGGACGTTACGGCTATTAACGCCCGTGCCTTTGAGGGCAATACTATGATAACGGACGTTACTATTCCGAACAGCGTTATAACTATCGGTCTCGGTGCTTTCAGTGAATGCTATAATATTGAGACCGTTGATATGAGTGACCAATTGCAGATACTCGGTGCAAGCGCATTCTCAAACTGCACTAAGCTTGTTAGTGTTGATTTGCCAAACACCCTTATAAATATCGGTGGAGAAGCATTCTTCGGTTGTATGAAGCTCAAGGAGCTGTATCTTTCCAATGAGCTTGAGAATATTGGTACTAACATAATAAGAGGATGCAATTCTCTCGAAAAGCTTACGCTGCCCGGCAGAATTACTCTTATAAGTCTGGTAGGAGATGCTATTGAAAATATTCCTTCTACCTTGTCAGAGATTATCGTTGCCAACGGTAGCGAGAGCGTTTGCAACAGAATGCTGTATAACTGCGACTTTGTAAAAAAGCTTACCGTACCGGATAGCGTTAATAGCATCGGTGAGTCTGCATTCGAGGGATGTCTTATAGAAAATGTAACCATCCCGACAGTCGTGATACCTCATTTGCCCAAAACCGCTCTTAAAACAGCTACTATCACGTCCGGAAATTCAATTGAGAACAATGCTTTTAAAAATTCTTCGAATCTTGTGAGTGTATCAATCCCGAACAGCGTCACAAGCATTGGCTCTTCGGCATTCTCTGATTGCACAAGCCTTACAAATATAACAATTCCGAACAGCGTCACAAGCATTGGCATTTCTGCATTCTCTGATTGCACCAGCCTTACAAGCATAACAATTCCGAATAGCGTCACAAGCATTGGAGATGAGGCATTCCGTGGTTGTGACAGTCTTACAAGCATAACAATTCCGAACAGCGTCACAAGTATTGGCAATAGGGCATTCCGTAATTGCACAAGCCTTACAAGTGTGACAATCCCCAACAGCGTCACAAGCATTGGCACTGGTGCATTCTATAATTGCACAAGACTTACAAGCGTGACAATTCCCAATAGTGTCACAAGCATCGGTTCCGGTGCATTCAACGGTTGCACATCTCTTGAAAGCATAACCTTACCGTTTGTTGGAGCGACTAAGGACGGAACGAGTAATACTCTTTTTGGATATATATTTGGAGCCTCCTCTAATTCGAATAATGCCAACTCCGTACCATCAAGTCTTAAAACGGTAGTTATAACCGGTGGAACACGCATAGACAATTATGCATTCCGTAATTGCACAAGCCTGACAAGCGTGACAATACCGAGCAGCGTCACAAGCATTGGCAATTATGCATTCGAAGGTTGCACAAGTCTTACGAGTATAACTGTAGATAAGAATAATACCGCATATTGCGATATAGACGGAAACCTCTATAACAAAGACGGTAAAACGCTTATACAGTATGCCATAGGAAAGAAGGATACCAGCTTTAGCGTTCCCAATTGCGTCACAAGCATCGGTTCCGGTGCATTCAACGGTTGCACCAGCCTTACGAGCATAACGATTCCGAGTAGCGTCACAAGCATTAGCAGTTTTGCATTCTCTAATTGCACCAGCCTTACAAGCGTGACAATTCCCAACAGCGTCACAAGCATCGGTTCCGGTGCATTCAACGGTTGCACATCTCTTGAAAGCATAACCTTGCCATTCGTTGGAGCTAGCAAGTCAGCAACTAGTGCGAGCGACAGTACTTTGTTTGGATATATATTCGGAACCTCAAGCTATACCGGCGGAGTTGCAACGGAACAATATTATAAATCGGTAAGTTACGCTACATATTATATCCCTTCGTCACTTAAGACTGTAACTGTAACCGAAGGTAATATTCTTTACGGAGCATTCTATAATTGCTCTGGACTTACAAGCATAACAATCCCGAACAGTGTCACAAGCATTGGCGAGGATGCATTCCGTGATTGCACAAGCCTTACTGCTGTATATATAACCGATATCGCAGCTTGGTGCAACATAGAGTTTGCTAGTTCAACTGCTAACCCGTTATATTATGCAAATAATCTTTACCTTAACGGTGAACTTGTAACAAATCTCGTTATTCCCGATGGAGTAACGGAAATTAAGGGTATGGCATTCTATGATTGCTCCAGCCTTACAAGCGTGACAATTCCGAATAGCGTCACAAGCATTGGTGAGGATGCATTCTATCGTTGCACCAGCCTTACAAGCGTGTATATAACTGATATCGCAGCTTGGTGCAATATATCGTTTGCTGGTTATTACGCTACCCCATTGTGTTATGCAAATAATCTATATCTTAACGGTGAGCTTGTAACAAATCTTGTTATTCCCGAGGGAGTAACCGAAATTAAGAATTTTGCATTCTCGGGTTACGAGAGCCTTAAGAGCATAACAATTCCGAGTAGTGTCACAACCATTGGCAATTATGCATTTTATTGGTGCTCATCTCTTGAAAGCATAACCTTACCCTTTGTCGGAGCAACCAAGGACGGAACGAGTAATACTCATTTTGGATATATATTCGGAGCATCATCTTATTCGTATAATGACGACTACGTACCTGCAAGTCTTAAAACTGTAGTTATAACCGGTGGTACAAGCATTGGCAATTATGCATTCTATAATTGCTTCAGCCTTACAAGCGTGACAATACCCAACAGTGTCACAAGCATTGGCTATGGGGCATTCTATGGTTGCGACAGCCTTACAAGCGTAACAATCCCGAACAGCGTCAAGAGCATTGGCACTGAGGCATTCTATAATTGCGACAGTATTACAAGCGTGACAATTCCTAACAGTGTCACAAGCATTGGCTCTTCTGCATTCTCTGCTTGCACCAGCCTTACAATATACTGCGAAGCCGAAAGCAAGCCTTCCAGTTGGAATTCAGGTTGGAAATCCTCAAGCATTCCTGTAGTTTGGAATTGTAAGAATAATGAGGTTGCTGACGATGGATATATCTATACTGTTATAGACGGTGTAAGATATAGCCTTAAAGATAATATTGCAACCGTAGTGGAACAGCCTCGCAATATAACAGAAGCAAATATTCTTGCAAGTATTACCTACAAGGGTGTATCCTATAGCGTCACAAGCATTGTCAAAGAAGCATTCTATAATTGCAGAAGCCTTACAAACGTGACAATTGGAAACAGCGTCACAAGCATTGGCAATTATGCATTCTATAATTGCTTCAGCCTTACAAGCGTGACAATCGGAAACAGCGTCACAAGCATTGGCTATGAGGCATTCAAAAATTGCTCCAGCCTTACAAGCGTAACCTTTGAAGAAGGTAGTCAGCTCACAAGCATTGGCGGTTATGCATTCTATGATTGCACCAGCCTTACAAGCATAACAATCCCGAATAGCGTCACAAGCATTGGCTATGAGGCATTCGAATATTGCACCAGCCTTACAAGCGTGACAATCCCGAACAGCGTCACTAGCATCGGCTATATGGCATTCGCTTATTGCGACAGCCTTACAAGCATAACCGTCGATAAGGATAATACCGTATATTGCGATATAGACGGAAATCTCTATACGAAAGACGGTAAAACTCTTATACAGTATGCCATAGGAAAGAAGGATACAAACTTTACCATTCCGAACGGCGTCACAAGCATTGGCTCTTCTGCATTCCGTGATTGCACAAGCCTTACAAGCGTGACAATTCCCAATAGCGTCACGAGCATTGGCTATCAGGCATTCTATGGTTGCAGCCTTACAAGCGTTACCTTTGAGAATCCTGACGGCTGGCGGCGTTCTACAAGCAGCACAGCTACAAGCGGAACGAGCATTGCAAAGGCGGATTTGCAGAACACCTCAACTGCAGCTGAGTATCTTAGCTCGACCTATTACGGCTACTATTGGAAAAGAAGCTGAGAATTTGCGCTGAGCGCAAATTAATGCATAAGCTTGGGTTAGAAAAGGGGATTTTTGTCAAGCTGACTTTAACTTTACGCGTCTGACTTAATTTTCAACTTTCGATTTTCAATTAAAAAAACAAAGGCAGAAGCGAGATTTTTCGCTTCTGCCTATCTTTTTGCAATGCTTTTACTTTGGTACGGTTTTGCCTGCATTGCATTATGTATTCACTTGTATCGCGTTGAAATTTTCAATATAAATTATGAATTAAATTTGCGGTGCGAAAATTCTATCAGCCGATTATGATATCGAAATCGATAGAATAGCTTTCGCCGGGGGCGAGAGCGGTCATTTGGTTCTTGGTCTCAAGGTCGTCTATCTCACCGTCGTTTGAGGGCAGGGAGGTCCATGGCTCGATGCAAACGTACGGTGCGTCGGATTTTGGAGCGTGCCAGAAACCAACGTTTCTGAAATCGGGAAATTCCATTCTGACAAAGGAATCGGACGCTTTGCTTTTGAGGGTTATCTTTTTGCACATATTCGTGAGGAACGTTGCATCATTCTCGAAAAGGCTGTGACTTAGCTCAATTATCTTGCCGTCTTTCAGATAATAGGGCTCGGTTTTTCCGGTGAAGAAGAGCGGTGAACAAAGAATACGCTCAGCAGCCTTAACGCAGTCAAATTCGAGATAATAATCTTCAAATTTTTCATCTTTGTGAAGAGGAACGTTAAAGCCGGGGTGACCGCCTATGGCGAAATACATTTTCTTCTCGTCGGTGTTTTCGACGGTGACGATAGTTTTGAGCTTCGTGTCTGAGATTATATAGGTGACTTTGTAAATGAACTCAAAGGGATACATTGCGCGGATTTCGTCGTCTGGGCGGAGCTCAAAGGTGATTTTTTCTGCCTCGTGCTCTACTACCGTGAGGGTACTGTGACGGACAAAGCCGTGAAGCCCCATCGTGTATTCATTGCCACGGTAGGTGTATTTTCCTTCGTAGAGTCTGCCGCAGATAGGGAAGAGATTGTAAGCTCTGCCTGACCAGTATTTCTCGTCGCCCTGCCAAAGATATTCGGTGGAATTAGCCTTGTTGAATATGCTGGCAAGCTCTGCACCCACGTCGCAAATATCAACTCTCATCTTTTCGTTTTCTATTGTGTAATTCATAAATAAAGCTCCTTTGCACCGCACGGTGCTTTGTATTCTGACATTATTGTAGCACAGGCGGGCGTGCAAGTCAAGAGCTTCGTTTTGAATACACAATGCAGGTATATTTTTTGCGTATAGTTCTCCCTACTTGGTCACAGTGTACAAAAATTAACTTTTTATTAATAAAAAATGACGAATTTATGTAAAATGATTGAAAAAGCGAAATACGTGTGATATAATTATATACATAATTGGCAGATGAAAATCTGCTGATGAAAATAAAGGAAAGGACGTTTGTTTTTATGGACAATCAGAAAAACAACTCCGGCAAGAAGACTGTCTCCGAGAAGCTTGACAGCTACTTTGAGATATCTAAGCGCGGTTCTACCATTAAGACCGAGATAGTTGCCGGACTTACGACATTCTTCGCAATGGCGTACATCGTTGTCGTTAACCCCAATCAGATAGTCGGCTTCAATTTCGGTGGCGCATACGATACTATCTGGAATTCGGTTTACGTTGCATCGATACTCGTAGCCGTCATCGGTACGCTTCTTTATGCATTTTACGCAAAGATGCCGTTTGCGCAGGCTTGCGGAATGGGACTTAACTCATTCTTCTTCACGGCATGCGTGCTTCCCAGCGTGCTTCGCGGCGATTCACCAATCGAAGGCTATAAAGAAGGCCTTTTGATTATTCTTCTTTCGGGACTCGTATTCCTTGTTCTTTCGATTACCGGCGCAAGACAGTATATCGCAAAGGCTCTTCCCGATTGCTTGAAAAAGGCTATTCCCGCAGGTATCGGTCTTTTCATTGCCTTCATTGGCTTCAAGAACGTCGGTATCATTCAGGCAAATCAGTACACCTTCGTGCAGTTCTTTGACTTCCACGGTATTATTGAGGGCGTGGGTATGACGCTTGGCGAGATGAGCGCTGCAGGACTTAGCAGAGGCGTAGTAGAGTCTTATACGAGCTACTTCAACTACGATTTCTTTAGAGTTGCAACCGGACTTGACGCTTGGAGAATTATGGCGCCCGTCGTTCTTGCTCTTCTTGGACTTTTTGCAGTAGCAGTGCTTGATAAGAAGCAGGTTAAGGGCTCGGTTATTCTTACCATTCTCGGCACCACCGTTATCTATTATCTTACTACGTGGCAGCTTCCCAATTTTGATCTCGGCATGGTAGGTCAGACCTTCGTAGATTTCGGAACCGTTGGTCTTGCAGGCGCTTTCGGCGGCTTTGGCATATTCGCAGGCGGAATTACCGCTGTTATCAATGCGATAGTTCTTACCGTTACGTTCTGCCTCGTTGATATGTTCGATACTATCGGTACTCTTTACGGTACCGCTGCTCAGGCAGATATGCTTGACGAGAACGGAGACCCCATTGAAATAGAAAAATCTATGGCTTGTGACTCCGTGGCTACCGTTACCGGAGGACTTCTCGGTACGTCGACTTGCACTACCTTCGTTGAGTCTGCAGCAGGCGTTGCAGCAGGCGGCAGAACCGGACTTGCTTCTCTGGTTACCGCGGCGTGCTTCTTCGTATGTCTGTTCCTCTCTCCCGTAGCTGCAATCGTTCCCGGATGCGCTACCGCTCCCGCTCTTATCTACGTTGGCGTTCTTATGCTTAAGAACTTCGCTAAGGTTGATATGTCGGATATTGCATCTGCAGTGCCTGCATTCCTTGCACTGATAATGATGCCTCTTACCTACTCAATATCCAACGGTATTGCAATCGGTGCGCTTGCGTACGTAATCATCACCGCAGCAACCGGTAAGTACACCAAGAAGGATATAGTGGTAACTGCAATAGCGGCGCTCTTTATGCTTCGTTTCTTCCTCGTTTCAATGTAATTTAGGCATAACGGAATAAAAAAACAAGAGGTATTGTGAAAAAACACAGTACCTCTTTTGTTCTAAGTGCGGATTTTTAAAATTTAAGGTCGAAAACTTACGTTTGCTCGCAGGTTTTCTTCGCTTTTATTAGGTTTTATTTGTGATTGGGCTCTGAATTTGCGCGTTAGCCTATATTCCGTACGTGCTCGTCAGCGGGTCGCGGAAAATATTGATTTCGGGCGTGGCGAAGGTAAATATGACGAAAAGAGCAGCAATGCCGAGCAAAGTGACTTTTGCGAGCATGGGACTTTTACAGTTAACGCTCTCATTTTTAAAAAGAACGGTTTCGTAAATGAAAGCTGCGGCAGCCGCAATGAAGAATATTCCTATATTCAACCAGTCCGGCGATTTGCCGACGATACCGTTGTAAAGATAAAAAACAAGAGGTATAAGTGTGAGTCCGAGAAGGATGCCGCGCAGCTTGATGCACCAAAAGTCCTCTCGCTCGCGGAAAAATATGCTTTGTACCGTGGCGAAGAGAAGAATAGGCCAGAAAAGAAGCTTCATATGCTCCCAAGTAGATTCGTTTACGCCTGAGAATGCCGCTATCCACAGAGGCTTATTCAGCCATTTGTATAAAAAATGTAAAATCGTGCCGCCAAGCGATACGACGGCAAAACCTATAAACTGCCAAAGTCCTATTGAACGCTTCATAAAACGCCTCCAAGGTTTTTAGATAGCATATTCCGATAGAGGTTAAATTATGACGCCCGAAATATGTGAAAATTGGAATTGTACACCTTCTAAATTAAAAAAGAAAGAAATTTTTAAAAAACTCTTGACAAGAAGCGCAAAAAGGTGCTAAAATACATTCAACAAATGCGATGAGCAGAAACCAGTAGGTTGGAAAGAACCGAAAAGAGAGTTGCCGGTTGGTGCGAGGCAATGGGGGCGTCCTTCACGAATTCATTCTGTTAGCAGTGCGCTGAATAAGAGAAATCTTTAGTAGGATGCAACGGGTGTTCCCGTTATAGAACTAAGGTATAGCCAGTACCTGAAAAGGTCGTCACCGTGAGATGACGGCGAACTGAGGTGGTACCACGGGAGTGTTTTCTCGTCCTCTGTATTCTTTTTCGGAATGCAGGGGTTTTTTGTTTTCTCTCGCATTCCAAATGGCAAAAAATGGGCCTTGGGCTCAAGGCAGAAAGAGCAGAAAGGATTAAACAAAATGTCAGAGCAAAACTATTATCAAAAAGAAATTGAAACAATGTCGCGGGAGGAAATGAAAAAGCTTCAGTCCGAAAAGCTCGTAAAGCAGGTTAAGCACGTTTACGAAAACGTAGCGTACTACCGTGAGCTTATGGATAAAAAGGGTGTGCGTCCTGAGGATATCAAGGGAATTGACGACCTTCACAAGCTTCCGTTCCTTTCAAAAGCCGACTTGCGTGATGCTTACCCTTACGGACTTCTTGCAAAGCCCCTTGAGGATTGTGTTCGTATTCAGTCCACGTCGGGTACAACCGGTCGCCGCGTAGTTGCTTTCTACACGCAGAAGGATATTGATCTTTGGGAAGATTGCTGTGCCCGTGCAATTACTGCGGTAGGCGGCACCAAGAAGGACGTATGCCAGGTCGCATACGGCTACGGGCTCTTCACCGGAGGTCCCGGTCTCAACGGTGGTTCTCACAAGGTTGGATGCTTGACGCTTCCTTTATCATCGGGTAATACCGAGCGTCAGATTCAGTTCATGACAGACCTCAGCGCGACAATTCTTTGCTGCACACCCTCTTATGCAGCGTATATCGGTGAGAGCTTGAAGGAGCTGGGATACAAGCCTGAGGATATTCCGCTTAAGGCGGGAATTTTCGGTGCAGAGCCTTGGACCGAGGAGATGCGTAAAAGTATTGAGGCGACTCTCGGTATTAAAGCATATGATATTTACGGTCTGACCGAAACGAGCGGCCCCGGTGTCGCATTCGAGTGCTCCGAGCAGACAGGTATGCATATCAACGAAGACCATTTCTACGCGGAAATTATAAATCCCGATACAGGAGAGGTTCTTCCCGAAGGAAGCAAGGGCGAGCTTGTTTTCACCTCGCTTGACAAGGAAGCATTCCCCCTGCTTCGTTACCGCACCCGTGATATATGCGTGCTGTCGCGTGAAAAGTGCTCCTGCGGAAGAACGCTTGTCAAAATGGCAAAGCCCATGGGCAGAACCGACGATATGCTTATTATACGCGGTGTAAACGTATTCCCGAGCCAGATTGAAACCGTGCTTCTTAAGGAGGGATACGAGCCTAACTATCAGATAATCGTTGACAGAGTCAAGAATAACGACACATTTGACGTAAACGTTGAGATGACAGCAGAAATGTTCACCGATAAGGTCGGCGATATTATGGCAATGGAAAAATCTCTCGCGGGCGCTATGAAAACGATGCTTGGCATCAATCCGTCGGTGCACCTTGTTCCTCCTAAGACAATCGCAAGAAGCGAGGGTAAGGCGGTTCGCGTTGTCGATAAGCGTAAGTTGATTTAAGTGAGATGGGGGTATTGAATTATGGCAATCAAGCAGTTAACAGTTTTTGTTCAGAATAAAAAGGGAACGGTAGTATCGGTTACCGATATACTTTCCGAGCACAATATCAATATAAGAGCACTTTCTATCGCGGAAACACAGGATTTCGGTATTCTGCGACTGATTGTAAATGATGAAACAACAGCAGAGAACGTGCTTTCGGAAAACGGATATCTTATAAAGGTTATCGACGTTGTCGGAGTTAAGATAGGCGATGCACCCGGAAAGCTTACCGAAGCGCTCGGAGTTCTTGACAGAGCAAATATCAACGTGGAATATCTTTACGCTTTCATGGCGCGCACGGAAAAGCACGCTTACGTTGTTCTGCGTGTCGAGGACAATGCAGCGGCAGAGTCCGCACTCGCTTCGGCAGGCTTTAAAATGATATCCGAAGCGGATATTAACAAGCTTTGATAACGCACGTTTGGAGAAAAGCGCAAATATTATGATAGTTGACGTAAGTAAGAAAATATTGATTGTCGGTCTTGGCCTCCTCGGAGGAAGCTACGCCAGAGCTTTGAAGCGTTTTGGCTTTCATATCAGCGCAATCACGCTAGAGCAGAGCTCAATAGACTACGCGCTGAAGGAAAATATTATAGACGAGGGCTCGGTTGAGCTTGATGAAAGAATTATAGGAGAAGCGGACCTTGTGATATTTGCGCTCTATCCGCACGTATTCGTTGATTGGATAGAGAAAAATCAGCGTCTATTCAAAAGCGGTGCCCTAATTACTGACGTTACCGGAGTTAAGCGAAGCATCGTGTATCAGATTCAGGATATCCTTCGTCCCGACGTCGAATTCGTTGCAGCGCACCCTATGGCAGGTCGTGAGGTATCCGGAGTGCAGAACAGTACCGACAGAATGTTCGTCGGAGCCAATTATATAGTAACGCCGACCGAAAAGAACACCGAGGTGGCAGTACAGACCTGCATTGAGCTCGGAAGGCTTCTCGGATTTTCGAACGTTACCATGCTCTCACCTGAGGAGCACGATGAAATGATAGGCTTTCTCTCGCAGCTTACGCATTGCATCGCAATTACCCTTATGACTTGCAACGATAAGGAAAATATGGAAAAATTCACCGGTGACTCCTTCCGCGACCTCACGCGAATTGCGAGAATAAACGACCTTATGTGGAGTGAGCTTTTCGTTGCAAACAAGGACGTGCTTCTCGAGCAAATGAAGCTTTTTATCGACAAATTCAACGATTTGAAAAAAATGCTTGAAAACGAAGACGTGGAAGGTCTCAGAGCTATGATGCGCCACTCGACGAGCAGACGTGCTTTGTTTGATAAAAAGTAGAGCGACGGGGGATAAACTATAAATGATAAGACGAGCTAAAGCGTGTGATATCGGCAAAATCGGAGAGCTGTTGGCTCAGGTTTGCATGGTTCACCATAACGGTAGACCGGATATTTTTAAGGTAGGAAAAAAATATTCTGCCGACGATTTGCAAATACTGATAAATGATGAGTGTCGCCCTATACTTGTGTCGGTTGACGAAAACGATGAGGTGCTTGGGTATTGCTTCTGCATATTTCAGCAGCATACCGACAATCCGGTATTAACCGACGTGAAAACCTTGTATATCGACGATTTGTGCGTAGACGAGCGCCTGCGCGGCAGGCATATAGGAAAGGAGCTTTACGAAGCGGCTGTTGAGCTGGCAAAGGATAGCGGCTGCTACAATCTGACTCTGAACGTCTGGAGCTGCAATCCGTCTGCTATGAGGTTTTACGAGGCGCAGGGACTCGTTGCGCAAAAGATAGGTATGGAATTGATACTCAAATAAAATAATTGGTGACCGGTATGTATTTTGAAGATTTGAAAATAGGTATGACGGTGGATATTGCGCCTGCTGTCATAGAAAAAGAAAAAATGATAGCTTTCGCGCAGACGTATGACCATATACCTCTTCATACCGATGAGGAATATGCAAAAACCACGCCCTTCGGCGCACTTATTGCTCCGGGTGTTATGACGTTTATGTCGGTATGGGCGAACTATCTTGACGTAAGCTTTTTTGCCGATGCGATGATTGCAGGAAAATCCACAAAAATAGAGTGGCATAAGCCGGTGTATGCCGGTGATGTACTGACCGGAAAGGCAACTATTACCGATCTCGTTCGCAGAAATGCCAAAAACGGTCTTGTTGAGGTAACGGTAGAGGTGTACAATCAGAACGGAGTTCTCGTGCTTACCAATGTTACCGACACCGTCGTCAAATGCAAAAATGTTGAGTAAAATTTCAAAAACTATAACCTAAGAAAAATAGGCATACGTGGGCGCGCAGCCTCGCTGTGCGCCCGAATTATTGAAAATTTTAAAAATCTATTGACAAACTGCTATTTTAGTGTTATAATCAGTAACAAATTTGAATATCACAAACAAAGACTGTGATGAAGAGGGTCGGGGTGTGATGCTTGCAGAGAGTTGTCGGCAGGTGCGAGACAATAACAGTGCATTCCATATGATCTATCGCTTCTGAGTCGAAGAACCGAAAGCGTCGGTATTTACCGTGCAAGTAGACTCCTTCCGTATTGCTGCGTTAAGGCAAAGGACTTGTCAGAGTCCGGAAAGTGACGGAGAAATTCCGTAATTTGAGTGGTACCGCGGGTTGTTATCTCGTCTCAAAGATTTCTTTTGAGGCGGGTTTTTTTGTTTTATTCAAATAAGTAGGCAAGAGGAAATAATCCGAACACGCTCGGAAGCCTGAATTTTCAGCGCTTTCGCCGCTTATCTCTCTTGTCTAGGCAAGAGAGTCAAACCATTAAGAAAGGGAGTAAAACAGTGGATTACAGTTTGAAAGAGGTCGCAGGCAGAATTAAGGACTTGCGAGAGGCAAAGGGATATACCCAAGAGGAGCTTGCAAAGCTCACGGGTGTATCAGTCGAGGATTATATGATCCTCGAAAAAGGTGAAACGGATTTCAGCTTTACCTTTATTTATAAGTGTGCAAAGGCTTGCGACGTTGAGGTCGTTGATTTGCTTGAAGGAAGCAGCACGACCCTTACGTCATTTGCAATTACAAGACGCGGAGAGGGACTTAAAATCTTAAAGCAGCACGGCGTTGAGTATAATAACCTCGCTCCCAAGTTCAAGGATAAGCTCGCAGAGCCCTTCCTTGTTAAATTCCCGTATCTGCCGGAGGAGCAGAATGCACCCATGAAGCTCAATTCTCATAACGGTCAGGAATTTGACGTAATCGTTAAGGGTTCGCTCAAGGTGCAGGTCGGTAACCACGTGGATATTCTTCACGAGGGCGATTCAATCTTCTATAACAGCCTTATCCCTCACGGCATGATTGCCGCAAGCGAGGGTGGATGCGAGTTCCACGCCGTAGTTCTTAATCCTCAGGACGGTCTTGTCAGCGAGGAATATCCCGAAGCTCCCTTCGTTGCACCGAAGGCTGCTGAGAAGGTCGCCGACGTATCCGGGGTTGCGGATAATTTCATAGAATCCTTCTATGATGAAAACGGTGTATTCTCCGGCATTAAATTCAAGAACGAGGACAAGTTTAACTTTGCATTCGACTGCGTAGACGCTATTGCGGAAAAGAATCCAGATAAGCTTGCGATGATGTGGGTTGCAAACGATAAGACCGACCGCCGATTCACCTTCCGTGACATGAAGAGATATTCGGCAAAGACGGCTAATTATTTTGAATCGCTCGGTATAAAAAGAGGCGATACCGTAATGCTCGTTCTCAAAAGGCACTATCAATTCTGGTTCTGCATGCTTGCGCTTCATAAGATTGGTGCCATCGCAATTCCGGCTACCAATCAGCTCGTTGAACACGATTTTGATTACAGATACAAGGCTGCAGGTGTAAAGGCAATAGTCTGCACCGCAGACGGTGACGTTAGCTATGAGGCTGAAAAAGCAGCCGCTAATTTCCCCGGAATGCTCAAGGTAATGGTTGGCGGCAAAAGGGAAGGCTGGCATGATTTCAACGTTGAAATGGAGCGATTCAGTACTCATTATTACCGCACCGAGAGCTCACCGTGCGGTGACGAGCCTATGCTTATGCTCTTTACCTCGGGCACAACAGGATATCCCCGTATTGCAACTCATTCGTACAAGTATGCCCTCGGACACTATCCTACTGCAAAGCATTGGCATAACGTAAATCCGAACGGCTTGCATTTCACTATCTCAGATACCGGTTGGGGTAAGGCTCTTTGGGGTAAGCTCTACGGTCAGTGGCTTTGCGAGGCAGGCGTGTTTACCTACGACTTTGACAGATTCCATTCCGAAGACATTTTGCCGATGTTTGCAAAATACAATATCACCACCTTCTGCGCACCTCCCACTATGTACAGATTCTTTATCAAGGAGGATTTGTCAAAGTACAACCTTTCCTCAATTGAATATGCAACGACAGCGGGCGAAGCACTTAATCCCGAGGTGTTTAATCAGTTCAAGAAGGCAACGGGGCTCACTATCATGGAAGGCTTCGGTCAGACGGAAACAACCCTCTCCGTTGCCAACTTTGTCGGTTCGACTCCTAAAATCGGCTCTATGGGCAGACCCAGTCCGCTTTACGACGTAGTAGTTCTGGACCCTGACGGAAAAGAATGCAAGACGGGCGATACCGGAGAGATTTGCATCCGCGTAAAAGACAAAGCTCCCTGCGGACTCTTTATCGGATATTATCTTGATAAAGAAAAGACGGATGACGTTTGGCACGACGGATATTATCACACAGGCGACCAGGCAACGATGGATGAGGATGGATATCTTTGGTACGTCGGACGTATTGATGACGTTATCAAGTCATCAGGATACCGTATAGGTCCGTTTGAGATTGAAAGCGTTATTATGGAGCTTCCTTACGTTCTGGAATGCGCTATCACCCCCGTTCCCGATGAGGTGCGCGGCCAGATTGTTAAGGCGACTGTCGTTCTCGTAAAGGGAACAGAGAAAACCGACGCGCTGAAAAAAGAAATTCAGGAATACGTCAAGACGCATACCGCGCCTTACAAGTATCCGAGAATCGTTGAATTTGTGGACGAGCTTCCCAAGACCATAAGCGGCAAGGTAAGACGTGCGGAAATCCGCAAAAACGATTTGGAAAAAATGAACGGCTGATAAAGCACCGAGGCAATCCTATCATAGACAGCCTTGCCAAGCCGAAAATAAATCAAAAACGAAACAAAAACAGGGCGACCGGAAAAGGTCGCCCTTAAAAATTTGCGGTGCGGAAGGTCAAGAATGACTTTTTGTAAATGCACCGTGAGTTAGCGCGTGTAGCCTCGCTCCAAATACGCGGATATTTGTTCCCCACGGTTAAAAAATCAACAAATTGAAATTTTGTCTGTTATTTTCAGAAAAAACTTTACATCAAACTTGACAGCTGACAATTTTCGTGATATAATGACGGGGTTATAATATTATCTATCGCGAGGTTAATACAAAAGCTAAAGTGAAAAAAGAAATTCTGAAACTGAAAGAAGAAAAGAACGCCGTTATTTTGGCGCATTACTATGCCTCCGAGGAGGTGCAGCAAAATTCCGATTACGTGGGGGATTCCTTCTATCTTGCGAAAATTGCCAAGGAAAGCACTGCAGATATTATCGTGTTTTGCGGTGTGTACTTCATGGGCGAGAGTGCAAAGATACTAAATCCCGGCAAAAAGGTTTTGATGCCCGATATTACCGCAAGCTGTCCTATGGCACATATGGTTGCCAAAGGAAAAATCGAAGAAATGAAAGCCAAGTACGAGGACCTTGCGGTTGTGTGTTACATTAATTCCACTGCTGAACTCAAGGCGCAAAGCGACGTTTGCGTTACATCCTCCAATGCCATTTCTATCGTTCGGTCGTTGCCGAATAAAAATATATTCTTCATTCCCGACAAGAACCTGGGCAGCTTCGTTGCGCAGAACGTTCCCGAAAAGAATATTATTTTGAACGACGGGTACTGCCCGATACACGCGGCAATTTCTGTCAAGGAGGTAAAGGAGGAAAAACGAAATCACCCGAATGCCCTTGTGCTGACTCATCCCGAATGTGAAGCGGAAATTCTGAATCTTTCGGACTACGTCGGAAGCACGGCGGAAATTATCGCCTATGCTGCGAAAAGCACCTGCCTTGAGTTCATCATTTGCACCGAAGATGGAGTGAAATTCAAGTTGATGAACGACAATCCTGCAAAGAAATTCTATTTTCCGAAAAACCGCCCTTGCTGCGCGGATATGAAGCTCAATACGCTCGAAAAGCTTCTTCACGTTTTGCAGACCGAAGAAAACGAAATCAGAGTCGATGCCGAGCTCGGAGCGTCTGCTCTTGCTTCGCTCGACAGAATGCTGGAGCTTGCGAGGTAATAAAGTGAAAACGGATATTTTAATTGTGGGAAGCGGTGTTGCAGGTCTTTACTGTGCGCTTAATCTTCCCAAGGATAAGAAGATAATTGTAGTTACGAAGAACAAAGCGCGCAGAAGCGACTCTTATCTCGCCCAAGGCGGTATTTGTGTTTTGCGCGACGAGAATGATTACGATTCCTTTTATGAGGATACGATGAAGGCAGGGCATTATGAAAATAATCCCGATTCCGTCCACATAATGATACATTCCTCTCAGGAGGTCATTTCCGACCTTGTAGCCTTCGGTGTTCGCTTCGAAAAGAACGGAGAGGCGTTTACATACACGAGAGAAGGTGCACATACGCACCCGCGTATCCTTTTTCACGAGGACGAAACAGGCAAGGAGATTACCTCTCACCTTCTAGAAACGGCAAGAAACAGAGAGAATATCACCATTATCGAAAACTATACGATGGTTGACCTGATTTGTGAGGGTAACGAGTGTCACGGCATCATCGGGCACGATGAAAACGGAGTATATTCCGCTGTTGAGGCTGACTATACCGTACTTGCCACAGGTGGCATCGGTGGAATATTTGAGCACTCGACGAATTACAAGCATCTGACAGGCGATGCCATTGCGCTTGCCTTGAAATACGGAATCAAGCTTCAGCATATCGACTATATTCAGATTCACCCCACCACGCTATATACCGAAAAGGAAGGAAGCCGCGAGTTTTTGATTTCCGAGTCGGTTCGCGGAGAAGGTGCGATATTGCTGAACTCAAAAGGAGAGCGCTTTGTAAATGAGCTCTTACCGCGTGACGCGGTAGCAAACGCTATCTTCGCGGAAATGAAAAAGGAAGGAACGAAGCACGTCTGGCTTTCTATGGCGCCCATACCTGAGGAAGAAATCAGAACGCATTTTCCGAACATTTATCAGCGTTGCCTTGACGAAGGCTACGATGCAACCAAAGAGCCGATTCCCGTAGTTCCGTCACAGCATTACTTTATGGGCGGCATCGACGTTGACCGATACAGCAAGACCTCAATGGAGCGTCTGTATGCGGCAGGGGAGACCGCCTGCAACGGCGTTCACGGCAGAAATCGCCTGGCTAGCAATTCGCTTCTTGAAAGCCTTGTGTTTGCAAAGCGTGCCGCACGTCATATTACGGAAGGCTATACCGCGCTCACACCCGCTGCCGAAATTACCGTTGATGCAGCGAAATACCAAAACTACCGGGAAGAATATAAAGCAGCCGTTCTTGCGGCAATTGAAAAGGAGAGATTAAGCCATGAATAATATTACGATGAAAATGAATGCAGACGAGCTGATTTTGCAGGCTCTGCGCGAAGATATCA
>JAZNDN010000007.1:0-1766 GCA_045588085.1 Eubacteriales bacterium | reverse complement strand
TATTTTTTGCGGTTTAACGGTAAAAATTCCGTCATCGGAAAAGAAAACCTCTCCGCTGTCGAGTGTAAGTTTCATACCGGAGCCACCACCTGTAACGGTGATTAGCGCGTGGTCCTCGAATACCTCGGCTTTTATACCTGTGATGCAGTTTTTGGCAACGCTTTCAAGCCAAACCGTTTGCCATATTCCACTCACGGGAGTATACCACATACCGCCTCTGTCTGTGCGTTGCTTTCCGTAAGGGTAAACGTGAGAAAGCTCGTCCTTAACCTTAAGGAGTATTTCGGCTTCGCAACCGCTTAAGGCATCTGTTATATCAAATGAAAAGGGAAGATACCCGCCCTGATGTGCACCGATTCTTTTTCCGTTAACGTATAGGGTGCAAATCTGGTCGACAGCGCCAAAATGAATAAGAAGTCTATCCCTTATAAATCCGTCGGGGATAGTGACGGTGCGTCTGTAATAGATATAACTGTTTTTCTGCGGTGCTTCGCAAATTTCGGAAATAGGGCTCTCGGGCGGAAAGGGCACGAGAATTTTTCTCTCGAAAATCGGAGCAGCTGTTCCGATTACCGTAGCATAGTCCCAATAACCGTTAAGCGAGAGGTAGGAGGCTCTTTTAAGCTGGGGTCTCGGATATTCTGAAAGAGGAGAGCTTTTGTCAAGCTCTCCTACGTATTTTGTACCCAAAATCATTTAAGCACCCCCGACTCAAAGCAAAGGAAGGAGTATTTCAAGCGACATAAGTATTCCGGAAATTACGAGGAATACTATTGCACCGGGGTTACCAAAGGTGACGCCCGCACGACTTTCACGAGGAACTATAAATTCGCATACGTGACTGACCTTGAAAAGCTTTTTGCGTAGATATATTACGATTAGCGTAATTCCGGATATGACAAGTGCGTTCTGAACTATTGTATAAGATATAATAGCCATTATACCTCTGATTACCGCAACCGAAATTTCACCCGTGCCGTTTTCAAACGAAAGTGCGAATTCATCAAGCACCTCTGCATACTTAAGAATTGGCATGGTAGCCACCGAGCCAAAGAAATTCATAAGTGCGTGCATCAATATAGAATAGAGAATATTTCCTGTTTTTGCATAGATATATCCGAGCAGAAGTCCGACTGCAAAGGCATAGAAGAACTGATATAGATTGCCGTGAAACAGACCGAATGCAAGTGCTGAGGTGAAGATTGCAAGACCCTCGCCAAACCTTGAAATGCGGTCAATCATAAGCTTTCTGAAGATAAATTCCTCTACTATGGGAGCGAGAATTACAGTGACAAGCGTAATGAGCCAAATGGGTGAATTGGTTATCATATCGCTCACCGTATTTTCGGGGACTTCTCCGGTAAAGGCACCGATGAAGCTGTTAAGAGCATTTCCTATGATGTTGCCGACGTACATACAAGCAGAGCCCATAAGGAAATACTTGAAGAACCCGAGGGCAGTCATTTTTCTCGACGGTCTTTTTTGCGTCTTCATTCCTTTGATCATTAAGAAAAGTATAGGCAATCCGATAAGGTACATGGGCGCAACAGCGAAGAACCAACGGAAATATATGCTCTCAAAAAGAGAGGGCGCTACTGCCGCAATAATAATTTCCGCGCCGATAGCAACAAGGTTGGAAACCGCAAGGAATACTACAATTCCAAAATAGAAGCGGGAGAAGGTGCGCTTCGCTTCTTTAATTTTCTTGTTGGAATATTCGGTATACAAATCCTCGTGCTGAGAGTATGTGTAGTCATAATTACCGT
>JAZNDN010000006.1:0-13242 GCA_045588085.1 Eubacteriales bacterium | reverse complement strand
TTTTGCTAAAATCCGCGTCTGTTCCCACTCGACGTAGGTGGCTACGTCTTCGGGTCGCAGAACACAAATTTTATCTAAAATTTCCACTATTAAAGAGCAAAACGGCAAATTTTGCTAAAATCCGCGTCTGTTCCCACTCGACGTAGGTGGCTACGTCTTCGGGTCGCAGAACACAAATTTTATCTAAAAATTTCCACTATTAAAGAGCAAAACGGCAAATTTTTGCTAAAATCATTTAAAGCATACGTCGGCACCTACAAAACGGTGCCGACTTTCAAAAAATGTCGTTTTTGAAGATAAAAACGTCGCTATTTTGACTTTGACGGTGATTGGTCGGTCTGTTATAATGTAATCAATAATTTTTGAAAAGGAAAAGCTTGATATGAAAAAGTTTAACGTTGGTATTCAGCTTTACGGTGTTCGTAATGCTATGGAAAACGATTTTGAGGGTACTCTCAAGGCTATTCGCGATATGGGCTACGAGTACGTTGAGTTTGCAGGATACTATGGCAGAACCTCTGAGGAAATCAAGGCGATTCTCGATAAGCTCGGACTTAAGTGCGTTTCGGTTCACCAAAGGCTCGATTTCTTTAACGATGACCCTCAGGGCGCAGTAGATTATCTCAAGGGCTTTGGCGTAAAGTACGTAGTAGTGCCCTGGCATGAAAAGTCTAACCTTGCCGGCGGCGAGGGCTGGGACGAAACCGTCCGCGACTTCAACGAGAAGGCAGAGCTCTTCGCTAAAAACGGTATGATGCTCGGCTATCATAACCATGATTTTGAGTTTGATACCTTCGAGGGTAAGTATCTTCACGACTATATCTTTGAGGCAGTTCCCGCTGATAAAATCTTCCCTGAGATTGACACCTGCTGGGTTCACTATGCCGGAATTAAGCCTGAGGAGAAAATCCGTGAGTTCGCAGGCAGAGTTCCCGTAGTTCACCTTAAGGACTTCGTATGTAAGGCTCTGGGCGGCGGTCCGGTTTACGACCTCATAGGAACCGACGGTGGTGCAGCCAAGAAGGCGTCGAAAGAGGATAACGGCTTCGAATTCCGTCCTCTCGGTATGGGACTTCAGAACTTCAAGGCCATTCTCGAAGCATGCGAGGAATGCGGAACCGATACCGTTATCGTAGAGCAGGATAAGACCTATGACGGTATGTCTGAGCTTGAGGCAGCTAAGATATCAAGAGATTACCTCAAGAATACGTTTGGAATTTGATTTTTTACATAGCTTTTGTGACGAGCGAGAAACTGCGTTTTCTCGCTCGTCTTTTTTTGTTTTTCTCCTCCTTGCCCATTTTGCACCTGCCCACGTTAGCGGAACAGTCTTGATGCAGCGAAGACGCGCGAAAAGGCAAAAACTACAATTTTCAAGCATGGTTTTTATGATGAACCTTTATTTTCTACCATTTTTGCCATATATTATCCATTGACCGCAGACGGAAATTTTGGTATAATTTAATGGCAAGGGCGGGGGAGAGAGCTCAGCTTGACTTAGCCCTTTTTATTTTGCTTTCTCCGCCCAAAATAAGAGAAAGGAGAATCAATGAAAAGCTTAAAATTAGCCAAAGGCGGCGTAATATGCTTTCTTTTGTGCCTCGTTATCTGCTTTGCGGCGCAGGCTCCGATATATGCCGCGAGCGATACGGTCGGTGGCGCGTCACGAAACGCCTCGTCGCATGCTGTGCATGTAGGAGGAGTATCCCGCGAGCTTGAGTATCTTAGGCCTATAAAAAACAAAAACGTATGGTCCTACCGAAGCGTGAACATCACTTTTGCGGACAGGGCGGTAAACGAGCCTGCATATCTGATAAATGATACTACATATCTTCCGCTAAGAGCGGCAATGACTATGGCAGGCGCCTCGGTCGGCTTTGATGCATCTACAAGAACTGCATACGTTAAGAGGCAGGGGCTTGAAATGTCGGTAAGTGACGGCGGCTACGTTGTCTATGCAAACGGCAGACCTCTTATGACAAGTACACCGGCTGTTATTCTTTCTGACGGGAAAATGTATATTCCCATAAGAACTCTCGCTAAGGCACTGGGACTTTCGGTTGAATGGATACCGCCTGCGGCGGTCAAGCTGACAGGTTCGGTTAAGCCGCTTGCTTCGGCATCTCAGTACTATGATTCGGACGAGCTTTATTGGCTCTCAAGAATTATCAGTGCCGAGAGCCGCGGTGAGAGCCTGATTGGTCAGATTGCCGTTGGCAATATCGTTTTGAACCGCGTCGCAAGCCGCGACTACCCAAACACTATATACGGTGTGATTTTTGACAGAAAATACGGAGTTCAGTTCAGCCCCGTCAAAGACGGAAGCATCTATAAAACGCCGACGTCAAGTGCTGTTACAGCGGCAAAAATTTGCCTTGAGGGCGTGAGCGTGTCGGATAAAATCCTGTTCTTCTTAAATCCCTCGGCATCATCTTCCTCTTGGATAGTTAGGAACAGAAAATATGCGTTTACAATAGGAAATCATTATTTCTTCTATTGATGCGGAGCGCTTTTGTAAAGAAAGACCTGATTTTTGCTGAGGTTTTTTGAATGAAAATAAAAGCATAGAATGAGCGAAATGTCAATTTTTGCAATCATTCTGTGCTTTTTTATTCCGTTTCTTGCTTTTCGATGCCTTTGTCTGCCTTTTCTTGTTTCTGCCTATTTACTTTGTAAGGTTATTATGTTATCATTAGATAAAAATAAACAGAGGAGCAAAAAATGTCAGAAATATTTGAAATTATTATGATTGTCAGCTTTGGTGCCTCATGGCCGGCAAACGTTCTTAAGTCGTATAAGGCTAGGACGACGAAGGGTAAAAGTCTGCTCTTCCTGGGCTTGATTTTCTTCGGATACATAGCAGGTATAATTTCAAAGTTTGTCAACCCTACTTATATGGCTGATATTGCATCAAAATGGTACGTCCTCTTCTTCTATGTTTTAAATCTTCTTATGGTTGGTGCGGATTTGGTGCTTTATTATCGCAATTACAGACTTGATAAGGCACGCGCCGATGAGTCTGCACAGATGTGAGGCAGTATATGAAGATTCTTTCGATTGGTAACAGCTTTTCGCAGGACGCACAAAGATACCTTCACGGTATCGCGGCGTCGGCGGGGGATGGGGCTAAGTGCGTTAACCTATATATAGGTGGATGCACTCTTAAGGCTCATTACGTAAACCTTTTCGCTCAGAATAACCTTTATAATATTTCCGTAAACGGAGAGGCTCTCAATATTTACGTAAATATAAGAGAGGTACTTCTCTCTGACGATTGGGACGTCATAACTCTCCAGCAGCAGAGCTTGAACAGTTGCAAATTTGACACTATGCGACCATATATCAAGAAAATAGCCGATGAGATAAGATTCCTTTGCCCTAACGCGAAGCTCTATCTTCATCAGACCTGGGGATATGAAAATGGCTCGCAGAAGCTTGCCAACGCAGGATACACTACGATGTCCGATATGTTTTTTGATATTCGCAGCTCCTACGCTGAGGCGTTTGATTTCATAGACGCTGACGGAATTATCCCTTCTGGCGAAGCAATGCTCGCGCTCTGTGATGCAGGTGTTAAGGCGCACAGGGACACCTTCCACGCAACTCTCGGTGCAGGCAGATATCTTCTCGGACTAGTCTGGTTTGAAAAGCTTTTCGGAAAGTCCTGCATTGACAATACGTTTTCTGACTTTGATGAGCAAATCGACGCGAAGACGCTATCACTTTGTAAGAAAATAGCGCATGAAACGTTAAGTTCAAATAATTAATAATCGGTAAAGCTTGCGTTGCCGCATAATAAAGAAAGAGGTATTTTGTATGTCATATAAGGATTTAACAGTTGAACAAAAAATCGGAAGAGTTCTTTGCGCAAGAATCGTATCAACCACAACGGAAAACTTTGAGTATACCCTTGAGCTTCTGCGCCGTGGCGCATGCTCGGTGGTACAGGTTCGCGTTGACGCAAATGCGCCCGAAAAAATCAAGCAGTTGCGCGCCGCAGCAAAGCATCCGATACTTATAATTAACGATATGGAACAGGGATATCTTCCCAGCGGCAGACAAAGCGTTCCGCTTCTTTCTCTTGCAGCATGCGATAATCCCGAGTATACCCGCGCATTCGCTGCCGCACTTGCAAGTGATGCGAAGGCAGCAGGTTTTTCGGGCTGCTGGGGACCTGTTGTTGATATTCTTCATTGTGACGGACCTGTATCAGTATCGAGAAAAGCAGGGGACACACCCGAGGGCGTGTTAAAAATGACTCGTGAAATCGCAAGCGTCTTCAAATCATATAATTTCCAGTCCACAGCAAAGCATTATCCCGGTGGCGCCCACCCGCTTGATACTCACATGGTAGAGGGCTTCTCTGACTTGACCGAGGAGGAGCTTTTGAATTTTGACCTTGTGCCGTACCTCAAGCTTAACGAGGAGGGACTTATGCCATCGGTTATGACGGCGCACATGGTATTCCGCAAAATAGACCCCGACAACCCTGCAAGCCTTTCAAAAAAGGTTATAGATATAATCAGAAATAAGGGATACGACGGAGTTATATATACCGACTCACTCGCTATGATGGGAATTCTCCAGAAATACGGTGAAAAGATTGCCATGGCAAAGGCTCTCATGGCAGGAAACGACGTTATTCTTCCTAACTACCGTACCTCCACTAAGGACGTATATGAGATGATGCTTGAGTGCTATCGCGAGGGTCTTATAACAGACGAGGCTCTTGACGAGGCGAACAGAAGAATAGAAATTCTCGCTGAACAATGCGCGCAGATTCCGGAAAATCCCGAAAAGGTACCCGAGAATATCGATGAAATCCTTGCATCAATTGCAAGAGATTCTATAACCGCAGAATGCCAGTCCGGTACCTCTTGTACCCTCAATCCCGATGACAGAATTCTCTTTATCGTGCTCAGACACGGTGCATCCGGAACCGAGATTGAAAACGAGATAACCTTTGGCAAATGGTATTCGACGAGCCGCGTCATCGATGCCATAAAGGCTAATTTCCCGAATTCCGAGGCAACAACCATTGCAGAATTCCCGGAATGCTATGAGAACGAACGCGTTCTGAATATGGCAACGAAGTTTGACAAGGTTGTCTTTGTTACTTATTGCGGAACGAACGCTTACACCGGTACCGACGGACTTACCAGACGTATTGAGGCGGTTATAACCTGTCTTTCTCTTTCCGGTAAGGTAGAGGCAATCGTTCATTTCGGAAATCCGCTCGCGCTTGCCAATATTCCTAAGCTTCCTCGCCGCATTTTCGGATATATGGCGCCTCAGAGCCAGCAGTACGCCTTTGAGGTTCTCGCAGGCAAAATCGAGGCGAAGGGAAAAAATCCGTTCCCAAGACTTATGAAAAACTGAGTATAGTCTAAAATAAAAAAAGTCTAAGCTCGCATTGCGCGTTGCTTAGACTTTTTTGTGTAAAACCCGAAATATGTAAACTCTTATTTGCAAATATATCTTGCAAGATAGTCTGCACTTACCTTGATGGATTTGAACGGGTCGTCATCTATAAAGTTTCTATCCTGTTCAACAACGTAGCTCTTGACGCCTATCTTCTTTGCGGTTTCCATAATGCCGTCCCACCAGATATTACCGTTTCCGATTTCGGTCATAGTGCCCTCAATAGCACCTGACTCGTTGTGGAATACCTTTATATCCTTAAGGTGAAGAATGTCAACTCTGCCGGCAAGCTTTTCCATCCAGTAACGAACGTCAGCACCGCCGTGAGCAACCCAGCAGGTATCAAGAACGAATGATGTGTTCTTGGGGTCGAGTCCCTCGTAAAGATAATCCATAAGAGTTTTATTTTCGTTTATACGAACGAACTCAAATGAATGGTTATGATAGGTGAGCTTAAAGCCGTGCTTAGCGTATTCTTCTGCTGCTCGGTTGAATTGCTCTATGAATTTCATAAGCGAATCATAACTTGCCCTTGCTTCCGCAGGCATGGCACCGATACCGATATTTTTGGTTTCCCAAAGGTCGTGAGTTTTCATAACGGCATCAGGCTCGTTTATAATTTTTTCGTATACGTAATGAGTGCCTACGATTTTAATACCGTGTTTCTTGGCGAGGGTTATATACGTTTCATCCGAGACGACGGGCAAACCTGCAGTCTGTCCTTCCGTATATCCGAGTGCGGCAAGCTTGGCAAAGCTCTCGTCGATATCCTTTTCGGTTTTGCAGAAGTCTCTGATAGTGTAAAGCTGAAGTCCGAGATTTTTCATTTTGGTTCTCCTTAAAGGGTTGTTTGTTACAGTTTTATTATAGCAACGAGCAAGGGTTAAGTCAATAGTTTTAGTGCGATTTGAGCTTTTGTTCAAAAAATAATCAGAATTTACAAACGTATATTTAAGCCTTCCTGCGCTCAGTCCTTTATCAGTTCCGATTTATCGGTCAGAGCGTGTATTATTTCATCATAGCTTGACGGTGGATTTTCTCCTTCATCCGCTTCGCGTATCTTCTCAAATTTTAGTGCTCTGAGACGCGATATTATGAAATTTTCAATCCACCAATGAAATTCCGTGCCACCGTTTGCCCACTCGTAAGGCTTCATTCTTTTATAGAATTCAGAGCCATCGGAGGCGTCGCGCCATATATCAACAAAGGCGACGTCAAAGCTTTCGTTCGGCATTGTATTCCTTAGGTATTCCACCGCATCGGCTTCTATGATTCTGATTTTTTCGGGATGGGAGAACTGAGGGAGGATATATTTACGGAAAAGCTCGATTACCCCATGGCTCTTTTCGACAACGCTAACCGATTCGACCTCGGACTTTTCCGATGCCATGTATGCGTAATATCCGAGTCCAAGACCAAAGGTTATAACCTTGCCGCGTGCAGCGTTGATTGCTTCGTCGCAGGTGTCAAGATCTACGGGTGTCAGAGTCATCCACTCGTTTCCGTCCTCGAGAACTGCGGGAAATTCAAATCTTTCTTCAAAAAAACCGAGCGGTGCTATTTCGGAAAAATCGGAGTTTATTATCATGTCGTCGCAAACTATGGCACGGTATGGCTCGTATACCTCGCGGCGAAGCTCCCAGCTGCCGTCCTTGACGTTCGGTATATTTATATTTTTATAGTATGGATTTTCGCGGTATTTACTAGCTTTAAGAATTCTAACTGACGGAATAATGTAGTCGCGAAAAACAACGCGGTCCTCAGCCGAGGCGTCTGCATCAAGACCTAAAAGCTGGCAAAGTATGGCTGATATTGCGGTTTCTTTGGAAATACCGTCTTGGCAAATCGAGCTTACAAGCTCCTCGTTTATCAGCTCGGGAAAATTTTCAAGATATGCGGCGTAAAGTCTTGTTACTCTGAAATTGCGCTCAAAGGTCTTGCAAAGACGCTCAAATTTCTGTCTGTCGCGCGGACTCATAGTATTCAACTTATACTCTCTCCTTTCGGTTGCGTAAGGGTTAATGCTGCGAAAGATATTGAAAATTAACATAGTGAGGATTATCGGTTCCGCTTCTTTCGCGCATGGAATAATTGACGAATATCGGATAAAAATATAATAAAAACGCGTGGGGTATGTGTGAGAATAGTTGTCGGTAATACGCTGTCATTCGTTGCGGCAGCCTTCACTGGTCTTGCCGCTATGTCAGACACAAGAAAACGAGTACTTGTATATCAGCTGTTTGACTGTATATTTTTGGGGGTGGCGCAAATTGTTTTCGGAGTTACGTCAGGTGCCGTAAGCCTGTTTCTCGGCGCTGCCAGAAATATTATGGCGCTGTTTGGCAGATACAATCTATACACGGCATTGTGCTTCACAGGCGCAACTGTCATACTGGGATTGGTGTCCAACAAAGACGGCGCTCTCGGCATTGTTCCGATTGTCGCTTCTGTAATTCTTACCGTAGGTATATTTTTTGCAAAAGACTTAGTGTCACAAAAGCTTGTTCTTTTCGCAAATCTTTCAATGTGGTCTGTCTATTCCTTTTTGATTTATGATTTTGCAACAGGAGTGTGCAATCTGGTTTCTGCGGTAATTTGCCTTATAACGTTGATTATTTATGGAATATGTAAAATTACGCATAGAGGATGTGATACCGCAAAAGGAAAAAACGGAAGCGGGCAGCCGACCTCTTAAATTTGTGAGGCAAAAGCTCTGTGCCCGCTTCTGAAATTAGTGTTTTTGTAACCTAAAAAGTGTCAATACAGTGGGGTATGCTGAAATTTATCGTCGCAAGGCTTATTGGTTCGACTCTCTTACGGCTAATGGATATTAGCCAACGGGAACAGGGGGAAGAAGAGGACCGTCTCCGTCGTCTTCGCCTGAATCACCGCTGCCTGAATCACCGCTACCTGAATCACCGCTGCCTGAGTCACCGGAGCCTTCGCCTGAACCTTCGCCGGAGCCTTCGCCTGAACCTTCACCGGAACCGGAACCATTACCGCTACCAGAGCCTTCACCCGAGCCCTCTCCGGTGCCGTCGGTGTTTTCATCATTGCATGAGGTCATAATTACGCACATGGAGAGTACCAACGCAATTGCAATAAGGATCGAAATCAATTTTTTCATATGTAATAAGCCTTTCCCTTTAAAATAAATCCTAGTTAAAAGCCTTGAATCGGAAGCATCGTTCCCCCTGGTTTGAGAGAAGGATCGGAATCACCGCTACCCGAATCACCGCTACCCGAATCACCGCTGCCTGAGTCACCGCTGCCTGAACCACCGCTGCCTGAGTCACCGCTACCGGAACCCTCTGCGGAATATGATTCGTCACATTTATCGCAGATACCATTTTCGTCGGTGTCTTCATGCTCGCAATTGGCGTTGTTTTTTATAAATTTTGCATAAACGCTTAAATCGCTTGAAATAGGAGTGTCAATAAAGGAATTTTCCGTAAACGGTTTCTTCCATTCACCGTTATCGAAATACCAACCGTCAAAGGTATAACCGTCTTTGGTCGGATTTTCCGGCATCTTTATAACGGACTCTCCGCTTGTCATTATTTGAGCATGGGTTTTTCCGTCTACTACGAATTTAATGAAATGCTCCGTTGGTTCTTCGTTACAGGATGACATGCCGAGCGCAAGAGCAAATGCAACCGTAATACATACTAAAAGCTGCAAGATTTTTTTCATGTATATCTCCATCACACAGTTTATAATTTACGACCTATCTTGTTTATTATAACCTAAAATTCGTCACATTTCAAGGGGCAAAATATGAAAATTTATTATTTTATAAAATAAAGGACGGATTATCGGTAAAAAAAAGACGGATTTGCGATGCATTTTGAAATTTGACACTCGCGGTGCTTGAATTTTTCTTTCGTGTGGTGTATAATTGTTTAAATAGAATCGTAACCTCTCCCGAAAGGAATAGTATATGTTCAGATTTGAGATAAACAATTTTAAGCTGACCGCAGGTGAATACGAGGGCCTTTATTGCAAGGTTCCCTGTTCGCTTTATTCGGTGCTTCTTGAAAACAGACTTATAGACTCTCCGTACTACAGGAAAAACTATAAGGATTTGGTTGCAAGTATTCCGGATTCGGCGTGCTTTGATACGGTAATAAATCTCGGTAAATCCGTCACAGATGCAAAGTACGTTTACCTTAAGCTTTCGGGTGTGTACGGCAACGGTGAGCTTATAATCAACGGAAAGAGCACGGCTATCTTATCTTCGGTCGATAAAATTCACTTTATTGACATTTCGGATAAGCTCGTAGAGGGTGAAAACAGTTTTCAGATTGCGCTTCACTCGCCAATATCGGCCGTTCGCGAGCTTTACGTAGGAGAAAACGGTATAGATACGGTAAGAGGCGCGCCTTTTGTGAAGGACATGGGGATTTTTGATGCTCCCCAAATTCTTGCAACGAACAGCGTCTTGATAGAATCCGTCAATATTGAACAAAAGCACCTTGACGGAAAGGTCACCCTTGAAATGTCGCTTTCCACCTTGGGTGCTGCCGACGATATGCGCGCGGTCGTTACTCTGACCTCCTCTGTCGGAAAAATGTATTTTGGTTCAATTGTGAACGGATACGGAGTTATTACTGTTTCTGAACCTGATTTGTGGTGGCCGAGAGGACTTGGCGAGCCCTCACTCTATAAAATAGAGGTAACTTTATACTGCGGTGAGGAAGCGGAAGATACGTGGCAGAGTCAGATAGGCCTGCGTGATATAAGTTTTTCCGATGATGGAAGCATTAGCGTAAACGGAAGAGCGTTTCTTCCGTTCGGTATGGAGTATCACGCCGACGATATAATTCTTCCCGGCGCAAGCTATGAAAGAACTGAGGCTCTCATAAAGGCGGCTGCTGAGGCTAACGTCAACACGCTTAAGCCCGCGGTAATGAATCTTCTTCCGTCTGCGGATTTGTTGAACCTTTGTGATAAATACGGAATTTTGATGCCTATAAGTATTGCCGTTCCGTACGGTAAAATGACAGCAGGGGCAGAGTTCACGGTTAACGTAACCGAGTATTTACTTAATATGACTCGCAAAATTTTCAATCATCCCTCAGCGGTCATATGCGGAATAAAGGGAGCGACAAAAGATAATACCGAGCTTCCGGCTACCGTTGATTCGCTGACGGAATTTCTCACCTCCGTGCGTCGTGTTGCATGGGGAGTGATAGGAAAAAGCGATTCATCTTACCTCGAAATAATAAACATAGGTAGTGAGGCGTGTCGAAATATTGCTTCGCTCCCCTCTGGAAAAACCGTAGAGCAGTTTACGGCATCAGAGGATAGAAATCTTATGTCGTCTGTAATGGAAGCCCATGCCGACAGCCCCGAGGACCTTATGAATATGCTCGTTGCGACGGTGTCTGAATACAGGCTGCCTTGCGGCAATGAAGAGCTGACGTACGCCGGCGCTCTGTGCTCCTCCGATGCATTTGCAGGAAAAGTAAAGAGCTGCAGAATGGCAAGAAGCTCATCGCTTGTTGCCGATTTCGCAAGGCTTAACGATGCATGGCCCGCTATAAGCTCCTCTGCAATAGATTTTTACGGCAGACCCAAGGCTCTTTACTATTCGGCACGCCGCATGCTTGCTCCGGTTATTGCCGTGGTTGAAACCTCTTGCAGCCGTGCACGTTTCGGAATTTCAAACGGCGGGAAGCAGGCGTTTGTCGGTAAGCTGACCTATGCGCTTTATAATGCCTTCGATAAATGTCTTAAGGAAACATCCGAAACGGTTGAGATTGAGGCAGGGCAGTCGTCTTGGCTATTTGAGGTGGATTTTGCCGAGTACATGACTGAGGAGCTCTCTGAGTATTATCTAGTTTACGACCTTTACGATTCGGTTGGAGCAATAGGGAACGGAAGCTCTCGCTTCGTCCCCGCAAAGCATTTCAGATTCAGAGACCCTCATATAAAGGCGAAGGTAACCGGAAGAGCCGGCAACTTTGAGATAACGCTTGCCTCAGAAGCCTATGCCGCAGGCGTAGAGCTTGATTTTTCTGACACGGATGCCACCTTCTCCGATAATTATTTTGATATGCTTGACGGTATTCCCGTAAGAATTTCCGTGCAGACCAAGGATGCTATAACTGCCGAAAGGCTCGAAAATATGCTGAGCATAAGAAGTATGTACGATATCGGCAGAGGTAAAAATAATTAAAATCCCATTGCTTGTATTGACATTCTGATACTCTTATGATATAATCGTAAGGCTTGTTTAAGAATTAAAAGAAAAAGGATTTACTATGGAACAATCAAATAACACGACCAAACGCAGCTCGTTTACGGGAAAAATCGGCTTCGTTCTCGCTGCAGCGGGCTCGGCGGTTGGACTGGGAAATATATGGCGTTTTCCTTATCTTGCTGCAAAGTATGGCGGCGGTATCTTTTTGCTCGTCTATATTATCCTTTCGGTGACCTTCGGATTTGTACTTATGATGTCTGAAATAGCCATCGGAAGAAAAACCGGCAAGAGTGCAATAGGTGCATTTGCCGCACTCGATAAAAGATTTACGTTCGTCGGGTGGCTGGGTGCCGCAGTTCCTGCAATCATTCTTCCGTACTATTCGGTTATCGGCGGTTGGGTGATGAAATATATCTTCGGCTTTGCTACCGGAAGCGGTGCTGACATGGCAAACGATGCCTATTTCGGTAATTACATCGGTAACGTAGCCGAGCCGCTTATCTGGTTCTTGATATTCGTACTTATCACTGCAGTCGTTGTTTTCTTTGGCGTTGAAAAGGGCATTGAAAAGGTAAGCAAATTCATGATGCCTATACTGATTGCATTCATGCTGTTTATAGTTATCTACACCCTTTGTACCATGGACGGAGCGCTTGACGGCGTACTTTATTATATCACTCCGGATTTTTCAAAATTCTCGGTAATGACGGTTGTCGCAGCGCTCGGTCAGCTCTTCTATTCAATGTCGCTTGCAATGGGAATTATGATTACCTTCGGTTCATATATGAAGAAGGATATAAGCATCGAAAAATCAATACACCAAATAGAAATATTCGACACGGGTGTAGCTTTCCTTGCCGGACTTATGGTTGTTCCCGCAGTGTTTGCATTCTCAGGCGGTAACGAAGAGGCACTTGGAAAGGGTCCGGGACTTATGTTTATAACCCTTCCTAAAATCTTTGAATCAATGCCGGGAGGCAGCGTAATAGGTGCCGTGTTCTTCCTTATGGTGTTCCTTGCGGCTATTACGTCTTCGATATCGCTCATGGAAACAATTATTTCCATTCTTATGGATAAAGCGAACCTTTCAAGACGAATCAGCTGTATTATTGTTTTCGCTGCGGTGCTTCTGCTGGGCATTCCTTCCTCGCTTGGCTTCAATGTGTGGAGTGAGGTAAAAATACTCGGACTTCAGTTCCTTGATTTCTTCGATTTTATAAGCAACAGTGTAATAATGCCTATCGTAGCATTTCTAACCTGTGTCTTTATAGGCTACTTCATAAAGCCTAAGACTGTTATCGAGGAAGCGAATATCGGCGGTAAGCCATTTACCTCAAGGCTTTATACCGTAGTCGTAAGATACGTAGCACCGGTGTGCCTTATATCGATTCTCGTTTCATCGGTACTTGACGTCTTCGGTATTCTTAAAATTTAAGCTCGGTGTAAATCAAGCTTATAAAACAAAAGGTGAGATATGGGATAACCCACGTCTCACCTCTTTTTTGTAACTGCACGGTTGACAATAAGTGTTAAAGGACGTCTGAATCTGTTGCTTTTGCGGTTACTCCCGCTTGCCTAGGCAAGCGGGAATAATCTGAACCCGCTCGGAAGCCTGA
>JAZNDN010000005.1:0-2278 GCA_045588085.1 Eubacteriales bacterium | reverse complement strand
GTGAATATCGTTTACAGCGGTAGGCTTAAGAACAATGTTCATCTCTGCTCTTCCCTCGCCCATAGCCTCGGCTACCGATCTTGCGCATTTAATAAGTCCCTCTCTTGAGAGATCGGACGTAGATCCGTAAACCGTTCTCGTACCGAGAAACGCGCGGATACCAACACCCGATACGGTATTATCTGCGATAGCGTCTATTTTTCCGCTCAGAAGCGTGATGTTTCCGTTTCGCGTAAGTTCCCAGTAAACCTCGGCAAAATCAGCACCGGTGGATACGGCGATGCCAAGTATTTCTTCGATAATTTTTTGATTGTTGATAGGCATATTTTTTCTCCTCTTTGGTATTTTGCAAAATAAAAATATACTTTCAATTATATCATAACATAAAACCTATGTTAAATCAACATTGTTTTTATTTTTTATTTAATTTTCCGCGACGATACTTGACAAATGCTCAATAAAGTTGTATACTGAATAGCGAAAATGTCAAAAAACGGAGGAAAAAATGTCTGCAAAAGAGGACCTTAGAGTAAGAAAAACCAAAAGAGCGCTCTTCGACGCTTTTATGCGTCTGGTGGGCGAAAAAACCATTGACGAAATAACCGTCAACGAGCTTTGCGATGCGGCTGACATCAGACGCGCCACCTTCTATAAGCATTATTCGGATAAATACGATTTTCTGACCGCATATACGGGATTCTTAAGAGATAATTTTGACAGCGTTATGCGCAGAAGCGGCAAGCCTACGCTTACCGTGGATTATTACGTGGCTTATGCGAAGCGAATCGTTAGCTTTATAATGGAAAATGAGGTCGCTATCGATAATATTTACAAGAGTAATCTGTTCCCCTCTGTTATGTTTACCATAGTTGAACAGAATTACAAGGACACCTGCGACAGACTTCGCGTCAGCGTTGCCGAAGGAATGAAGCTGAGCGCATCTGTTGAGGTTACTGCAAGTATGTGCGCCGGCGGTGTTGCAACCACCCTTTATCATTGGCTGAGTGACGGCAAAAAAATGAGCCCTGAGGAGCTGGCGGAGCAGATTGGAGCTGTTGTTGCGGCGGCTATTGAACAGAAATAAGAAAAGCGAGCTTTTTTAGAAAGGCTCGCTTTTCTTTTGCATATTATTTATTCGAATCAATATAAGGCATGTAGGCCTTAAGGTAATCAATTCCGGAGAATATAGTGGTAAACGCCATTATTGCCATAAATGCGTACGACAGGATGTGATTATCGCAGAAGAAAGGAAGGACAGGCTCAACGATAATAACCACGGTACCGATCATTTGGGAAACCGTCTTTATCTTACCAAGCATTGACGCGGCAACTACGATACCGCTTCTGCCGGCAACTACAAGTCTGATGCTTGTAACGCCAAGCTCGCGCAAAAGAATAATAAGAACAACCCACACGAATACGAGAGCAAGTGTCTTTTCTCCGCGAAGAAGCATCCAGGCAAGAATGGAAATCATAGAGGAAAGCACCATAAATTTATCCGCCAGAGGATCTATAAACTTTCCAAAGTCGGTAACGAGATTATATTTTCTGGCAATTTTACCGTCAAGCATATCGGTAAGACCGGTCAAGGCGTAAACAATAGCGGGAACTATGTATCCCCACACGCCCATATCTCTCATAAAAAGAAGCGCGGCAACGAAAACGGGAACTAAAAGGCATCTGATAATAGAAAGCGTGTTAGGAATATTCATTTTCTTCATAGCTCAAAACCTCTCTTAATTTACTACTTCGCCCACGAGATCGTAATCCAGGGCCTCTGTGATTCTGACCCTTACAAATTCGCCCGCGTTTACTCTTTTGCCGGAACGGAAATATACTCTGCCGTCAACGTCGGGTGCGTATGCATAGGATCTGCCGTGGTGTATCTCGGCTATTTCGTCAAAGCCCTCGCAAAGAACCGTAAGCTCAGAGCCGATTCTCTCGGCGTTCTTCTCCTCGGAAACGGTAAGCTGGGTCTGCATAAGGCAGTCGTATCTGTCCTGCTTTACCTGCTCGTCTATCTGATCGGACATTTCAGCGGCGGCAGTTCCCTCCTCCGGAGAAAAGGTAAACGCGCCGAAGCGATCAAACTTCACGTCCTTCACGAACTGACAAAGCTCGGCAAAGTCCTCCTCGGTCTCGCCGGGGAAGCCAACCATAGCGGTGGTACGCAGAATAACGTCGGGAACGTTCTTACGAAGTCTGTCTATGGCGTCAAGAATTAAAGCCTTTCCACCGTGACGGTTCATTCTTTTCAGTACGCTATCAGATATGTGCT
>JAZNDN010000004.1:0-21474 GCA_045588085.1 Eubacteriales bacterium | reverse complement strand
CTTACTTAAGGTTATTTATTCGGTTTTCAATGGATATATTTATTAGCAACAAGCAGAGAAATCTGCTTTTAATATATCTCACTACGGTGAGAAGCTTGTTGGTTCGGGTTTCGCAATAGCGAAGCCTTTTTTTGTTTTCTTGCGGTATAATTATTGACTTGTATCAGCTGATAATATATAATTGAAATTACAAGAGCTTTGCTCACTGAAAAATAAGATTAAAAGCAACGGAGCTCATATATGAAGCTATATAAAAACGAACAGTTTGCAGACCCGGGGAAAAGCATAGGCGTTTTTCGCAGCAAGATTATTTCCGCGGGCGAGGCAATTCACAGTCACGACTTTATTGAGATTATATATATCATTTCGGGCGACGGCATGCAGGTGATAGACGGTGCTGAGTATCCTGTAAGCCGAGGGGACGTTCTCTTTATCAACTATGGATCGACTCATTCCTTTAGAACCGAGGAAATACTTGAATATGTTAATATTAGTTTTTCACCCGAAACAGTCGGTGAGAGGCTGATTACGCCTGAAAATGCATTTGCGCTTCTCTCGCTAACCGCATTTAATGAAATGCGCGGAGCAAACGACGGAGGTAAACTCTCCTTCTATGGAAACGAGCGTGACAAGATAGAGAACATTATTTACTCAATGCTTGAGGAAAATTGCGCAAAGAGCGATTATTACGGCGCCGTAATGCAGAGCTATATGAATATTCTTATAGTAAAAATGCTCAGAAAGGTAAACCTCGGCGCCGATGATAAATACGACGGAATCTGGAAAGAGCTTTCTAACTATATAGACGATAACCTTGATAGCAGGCTCACGCTAGACGCCTTGGCAAAAAAATGCTTCTATAATCCATCCTATTTTAGCAGAGCCTTTAAGGAAAAATTCGGAGTTTCGTTTAAAGAATACGTCACTCGTCGCAGAATTGATTATGCAGCAGAGCTGCTGGAGCAAACAGAACTTTCGGTTGATGATGTATGGGCTACCGCGGGATTTACTGATAGAAGCAGCTTTTATCAGCTGTTTTCCAAATATACCGATTCAACACCGTCCGATTATCGCAAAATCAAAAAAGTAAAAAAATAGAAACGGTGCTTGGCAGATAATTTCTAAAAGGCTTGATACGCGGATTTTCTGTCTAATGTAAAAAAACAAGACAAACGGGTAAAAAAAAGCAAATGTATTTTTTTCTGTACTGTGCTACAATTTAAATAGACGTAACCCGTCAAAAAAGAAATGAGGTATTATTATGTCTTTTGCCAAGCTTAATTATGAAGAATATCGCGATAAGGTATATGCTTGCTGGGTAGGAAAGAACATAGGCGGAACTATGGGAACTCCTTACGAAAGAACGCATGAGGTTCTTGACGTTAAAGGCTTCGTTACCAAGGAAGGCGAGGTTCTTCCCAACGACGACCTCGATATTCAGCTTGTATGGCTTTACGCTGTTCAGAAGAACGGTCCGCTTGCTATAACTCCTGCTCTTCTCGGTGAGGTATGGCTCTCGCATATTGTTGCAAGATGGAATGAATATGGTATAGGCTTTGCTAATATGCAGAATGGCTTCATTCCGCCACTCTCAGCAGATTATAATAACAGCTGGAAGCATTCCAACGGTGCGTGGATAAGAACTGAGATATGGGCTTGTCTTGCTCCCGGATGCCCTGAAATTTCCGCTAAATATTCTATTGCCGACGCAACCATTGACCACGGTACAGGCGAGGGAACTCAGGCCGCTGTATTCGTAGCGGCTATGCAGTCTGCAGCATTCGTAGTAAATGATATCCGCAAATGTATTGATATAGGACTTTCGTATATTCCCGAAAATTGTCGTACAGCGGATAGCATACGCGAGGTTATCAAGTGCTACGAGCAGGGTATGAGTCCTGTTGATACGAGAAATTATATCCAGCAGAGAAATGCCGATATAGGCAACGGTTGGTTTGAGGCTCCTTCAAACGTTGCATACGCAATTATCGGTCTTCTTTGGGGTGAAGGTGACTTTAAGAAAACTATGATAACCGCAATCAACTGCGGGGATGATACCGACTGTACCGCTGCTACCGTTGGCGCAACTCTCGGTATACTTTACGGCACTAAGGGAATTCCTGAGGATTGGAGAAAGCATATAGGTGATGACCTCGTTACTATATCCTTCAACCGTTCGTGCTTGCTCTACCGCCTTCCCGGTACCTGCACCGAGCTTACCAATCAGGTCGTTGAGGAGGCTCCTCACGTTCTTCATGCTAATCGCTGCTCGGTTGCTATCGTCCAGGGAGCAACCGAAATCCCCGAGAATATCGGAGACGTTTATTATGAGAAGGCAAAGAATTTCAATGACTTCCCAATGGCAAATTCCATGTCCTTCAGTAATGCCTTTCTCTCTGCCGTTGTAGCTCTTGACTCGGATCCCGAAATCAAGCCTCTTGGCGAAAAGAAGGTATACGTTAAGGTTAAGAATGATACGTGGAGATTTGATAACCACCAGTATAATCTCGACCTTCGCTGGTGGCTTCCTGAAGGATTTACGGTAGAGGGAAGAAAGACTCTCATAGTACAGGCGCCTACCGGTAAGGGTCATAGCGACGGTACTGCGGAAACCGAGTTTATCATTCGTGCAGGAGAAAATATCGCCGGCAGAAATAAATGCGTTCTTGAAATTTCCGCTCTCGGCAGACCTTCCGCACTCTATATTCCCATAGTATTGCTTGCCTAAGCCTACGAAAAGGAGCATAAAAAAACACAGGAGAATTTTAGTGTTATCCTTATCGGAGAACACTTCATAGAAAATAAAAGAGGAACAGACAATCAAAACGTCTGTTCCTTTTCTGTTCGTATAACCAAGACCAACCTAAATTGAAGTCTTAGGGCATCATGATTTGAAAATTGATGTTTTTTTGAATTACCCTGATTTTTTATTTGTTCTCAACCATTGACCAATCTGCGAGGAAACGTTCAATTCCTGCAGTGGTAAGTGGGTGGGAGATCATACTGTCGATAACCTTATAGGGTACGGTTGCTATGTCGCTTCCAGCTCTTGCGGCGTCGGTGACGTGGGCAGAGGTGCGGATAGAAGCTGCGATTATCTCAGTTTTGATATCGTAGTATCTAAAAATAGCTGCAATATCCTCGACTAAGGATATTCCGTTGTCACCAATGTCATCAAGTCTGCCGACGAAGGGACTGACGTAGGTTGCTCCCGCTCTTGCTGCCAAAAGAGCCTGCGCTGTAGAGAAAACGAGAGTCACATTAGTTTTTATTCCCAACTCGGTCAGACGCTTGGTTGCTTTAAGCCCATCTGCAGACATAGGTATCTTAATGACAGTGTTTTTGCTTCCGATCTTTTCATACAGCTGGCAAGCTTCCGCTACCATTTCATCCGCTCTGAGAGAGACTACCTCTGCACTAATAGGACCGTCTACAATTTGGCTTATCTCCTTTATAACCTCTATGAAATCACGTCCCTCACGAGCGATCAGCGAGGGGTTTGTGGTAACTCCGCAGATAATGCCGAGCTCATTTGCACGTCTTATTTCATCAACGTTAGCCGTATCAATAAAAAATTTCATTTTGCTCTCCTTACTTGATCAAAAAGTATTGACATTAGTTTTAAAATCAGTATAATAATTATAGCTTATGACCGAAAGAAATGCAATATATGGCGCAACATTGGGCAAATGCGCAGGAAAAATAATAAAACGGTCAAGAATGAGGTAGAAATGAGCATTTCCAAAAGACAACATCAAATACTTGCCTTGCTCGACGAGAATGGGTTTATGAGCGTTGAACGGATTTCACATCTGACTTATACCTCACCGTCAAGTATTCGCCGTGATCTTACAAGACTTCAAAATCTGTCTCTTATACGGCGCACACACGGTGGCGCTTCAATATTTCGCGAACTTAATCACGCTGTTCCGCTCAATAGCAGAATGGAGAAAAATATAGCTGAAAAAAGAAAAATAGCCAAAAGCGCATCGGTACTCTTGCGTGACGGACAGACCGTTATGCTAGACGGCTCGTCAACCGCCGGTTTTATGGTGCCGTATATAGCAAAGCACAATGATATGATACTGTTCACTAATAATATGCAGACCGCTATAAACGCAGTAAATTACGGTATCAAAACGCACTGTATAGGTGGCACATCAGTCAATCAATCGGTGGTGCTTTCTGGCGAGCAGGCGTACAGCGCTGTTATCAAGCTCAACCCCGATATACTTTTCTTTTCTTCGCAAAGTCTTGATGCTGAAGGATATATTTACGACCCGATACCCGAGGAAAACCACATACGTGAGCTTATGCTGAAAAATGCTAAATGTAGTGTTTTTCTGTGCGACACTGAAAAATTCGGACAAAGGTCCCTTTACCGCTTGGCATCGTTGAATGATATCGATGTTTGCGTTTTCGATAAACCTATTCCCGAACTTTCTGCCAAATGCAAAATAATTTATTAACCTACCTTGAATAAAATTAAAAGAGGCACTGCTAAAAAACGTACTCCTAAGGGTTGCTATGAAAAGCCAACGGAAAAAGAGATAACATTTCGGCTGCACACCGATTTGTTATCTCTTTGTGTCGTTATAAGGGGTTGGGCTTAGTCCGTAATGCATTTGACCGGTCAAATGCGATACTTGCACTTTTGTTAAAGTATAAATTCTCCGCTAAGAACATCATCTATTTGACTCCTGTGTTTTTTGTAAATGGTGAAATGTCGGGAAATGGAGAAATGGGTGGCAGACGTGCCGAATTATCAGCCAATTTCAATGAGGTCAGCCTCGCAGATTCCAAGGCCTTTTATAAGCCGTGAGGCGAGCGTGGCTCCTTCGTGAATTTCGAGAAGCTGCGAGTGTGAATGCGCGTCTGAGCCAAAGAGAAATTTGGAGCCTTCAGATTTTGCAATTGCAAACATACGGCAGCGCTCTTCCCATTCGACAGGGTCGGCCTCAACGGACATAAGACATTCAAGATTAAGTTCAAGAGCCACACCGGCGCGTGCGCTTTTTGAGAATATTCTCTTAAACGTGTCGTCACTTATGGGACTTATCGCAGCATGCCTAGGATAAGGACAGCAAATCGCTTCGAACGGATGCGCCACAGCCGTCACGTATTTGGCAATAGGGGATTCAATTATATCCTCGTAAGCTTTAACCATAAACTCGGCGTGCCGTGAGTGCGGCTCGTAAAAGTCCTTCGGCATGGCAAGATGAGTATGTGAGTTTGGAACTATAATAAAATCGAATTGCTCTGCTATCTCTGGCGTTAGTGCCGGGGCGTGTATACCATAAGCGTATTCAACCTCGCAGCCGAAATAAAGCTTTAGCTCGTCGGTAGAAAGCTCCTTTATTCGCTCTCTTTCTTTTGCAATGTGCTCAAAGTTTTGAGGTGTGTAAAATTGCCTGCCGCTGTCGTTGCAGGTGAACGGAATCTCCGCGTCCCAAAAATGATTGGCAAAACCCATTTTCTTGAGCCCCAGCCGGCGTCCTGTATTAACGTATCCCTCAAGTGTTGCTTCGCGCGCAGCGCATATCGACGTGTTGGTATGGATATGAAAATCCTGAGTAATATACATTTTACCCCCTGTTTGTAAACAAAAGTTTCAAAACTCGGCAAAAAACGTGTGTTTTTTGTATGTAGCTGTGCCGTTTTTGATATCAGTATATCAAAAAGCGACTGTGCAGTCAAGATTTTTTATTTTAATTTGGTTTTTTTGTCAAACACTTGAAAAAGCTTTGCAGTTGTGCTATACTTAATGCGTAAATATATAATCTATATGGAGAATGAGCGATGCAAAGAAAGCTTATCAGAGAAATTTACGAATCCCCCGAGGCACACGGCGGTAAAACCGTCACTCTTGGCGGTTGGGTCAGAAACCTCAGAGACTCTAAAGCCTTTGGCTTTATCGACCTTAACGACGGCTCTTATTTCAAGAGTATCCAGGTCGTTTTTGAGCGTGAAAAAATAGATAATTATGACGAAATTGCCTCTCAGAACGTAGGCGCGGCTCTGGTAGTAACGGGTACAGTTGTCTTGACTCCCGGTGCAAAGCAGCCCTTCGAGCTTAAGGCTGAGGCTGTTGCAGTAGAGGGCACGTCTACCCCTGAATACCCCCTCCAGCCGAAGCGCCATAGCGTTGAGTTCCTCAGAGAGCAGGCATATCTGCGTCCGAGAACCAACCTCTTCTCTGCGGTGTTCAGAGTCAGAAGCGAGGTTGCATACGCTATCCATTCCTTCTTCCACAGCAGAGGATTCGTCTACGTTCATACCCCTATTATCACAGCATCAGACTGTGAGGGTGCAGGCGAAATGTTCAGAGTAACCACGCTGGATATGGAAAATCCCCCAAGACTTGAGGATGGCAGCATTGACTATTCTCAGGATTTCTTCGGCAAGAGCGCAAACCTCACGGTTTCTGGTCAGCTTGAGGGTGAAACCTATGCTATGGCGTTTGGAAATATATATACCTTCGGTCCTACCTTCCGTGCGGAAAATTCCAACACCGCGCGCCACGCGGCTGAATTCTGGATGATAGAGCCGGAAATTGCATTCGCCGACCTCAACGACGATATGGCTTTGGCGTGGGATATGATAAAGTATATCATAAATCACGTTATGGATAGCTGCAAGGCGGAGCTTGAATTCTTTAACAGCTTTGTCGATAAGGGTCTTCTTGCAAGGCTTACCGCCCTCAGAGATGCCGACTATGCTAAGGTTACTTATACCGAAGCAATAGATATTCTCCTTAAGGCGAAGGAGGAATTCAAGTACCCTGTTTATTGGGGCGTTGATCTTCAGACAGAGCACGAGAGATACCTCACCGAAAAGGTTTACGGCAAGCCTATCTTCCTCGTTGATTACCCCAAGGAGATAAAGGCGTTCTATATGCGTCTGAATGACGACGGAAAGACGGTTGCCGCTATGGACCTTCTCGTTCCCGGTGTCGGAGAGATAATAGGCGGCTCACAGAGAGAGGAAAGACTCGACGTGCTTTCAAAGAGAATGGAGGAGCTCGGACTTAAGGAGGAGGATTACTGGTGGTATATGAATCTTCGCAGATTCGGCGGCACAAAGCACGCAGGCTTTGGTCTTGGATTTGAGAGAATTATTATGTATCTGACCGGTGTATCCAATATCCGTGACGTCATTCCTTATCCCAGAACAGTAGGTAACGCAGAGTATTGATTTCCGTTTTCCCAAAACTTGAAAATAATTTAATGAAAAGAGGGCTTGAACATGTGTGCTGCAGCTGTTAGTGCAGAAATCAGAAAGAGAATCGAGGCAAATCGCGCTAAGGTAAAGAGTGAGCTTGTCAACTACGGTGAGCTTGCAAAGGCACTTAAGGACGCAAATCGCGACCTACGCGCGAAAAAGGAAAAGCATGCCAAAAAGGAAAATGCAAAAACCGAAAAGCAGCTCATAGAATCTCAGTTGAGGTACGACGAAAGCTTCGCTGCGGTAAAGTCGTCCTCTGATAAGCTCAACGACCTCACAAGAAATATAGAGAGTGACTGGGGCGATATAATAGCTTCCCTTGAGTCTTCGGGAGCGAAGCAGGCTAAAAAGGAAAGTGCGGCACTTTCAAAATACACCTCCGAGGTAAAGGCTAAGAAGAATGCGGTTGATTCCATTCTCACAGAAGCAGGCGTTGATATATCGGCGCTCAGCGAGGTTGCACCGGTGGCTTACGAGGAGCCCGAAGCACACGCCTGTGAGGATACGGCGCCCGAGGCGCAAGAGCCCGAAGTACCCGAAGCACCTGCAGACGAGCCGACATACGAGGCACCTAAGCCTGCCGCAGCGCCTAAGGCATCGGGCGGTATAAATCTCGCTCCTATCAGTATAGACATTTCGGCAACCGTTGAACGCGCAGTAAATAAGGCTATGGATAAGTTTTCCGCAGCACTTGAACGCAAAATCAACGAATATTTTAAGAGCTATGAGCTCAAGCTTCCCGCGGTAACCTCCGTGCCCGGCGCACCCTTAAGCACCGCTGCAAAGGAAAGTGCTGACTTGCAGGCAAAGCTTGCCGAGGACGAAAGCTATCTTCTTGAAAAGCTCAAAGGACTCGTTGAGGTAATCAAGGGTCTTAATAATTCCATAGTCGGCATATCAGCAGCATTCGCAACCCTTGACGCTAAGTTCAATGAAATAGCAGAGCTTCAGAATCAGGTTAACGATATGCAAAGACATACTATGCGCGAGCAGCAGGGTGTGCAGGTCAATCAGCGCATAATCAGCAAGGAGCAGCTCACAATAACCGAGGAGCAGGCTCTGCTTATGGATTCTCAGAAGAATACTCTTGAGGAGCAGAAGCACCTTTCGGGAGAGCAGACTGCAGTTGCAAAGACTCAGCAGGCAATAGTCGAAACCCAGAGCTCGCTTGAGGAGGCTATGAAGGCGGTTATGGATGAGCAGAAGCGCATCATTTCCGCTCAGCAGCAGATAATAAGCGAGAATGCAAAGAGCCTTGAGCTTTCAGCAGAGCTTTCAGAAAAGCAGAAGCAGGTATCCGATGGTCAGAAGGAGCTTATTTCGACTCAGAAGCAGATGGTAAAGGACCAGAAATCCGCTGCGGAAAAAATGAACGAGGTAACCGCTTTGCAGAAGGAAACGCTTGAGGACCTCAAGGAAATACAAAAGGAGCAGAGAGGGGCTTCGGCAAAGACAGCAAAGGCAAAGGCTCCCAAGGCTGAATAAGCTATCCCAAAATACATATCTGATAAGGCGAGGCGCGTCAAAAAACACCTCGCCTTGATTTATTCCAAATAGGCTCTATAAAGCGCCGAATAGACCGGGCAACTTGACACGCCCCTCGGATTGAGTTAAAATTAAGAAAAAAGGAGGAGCTATGGAAAATATAATTGAGATTAAAAATTTATGTAAAAGCTTCGGTGATATAAAGGCGGTATCCGACCTCAGCCTCAGGGTTGAAAAGGGAGAGCTGTTTGCCTTTCTCGGAGTAAACGGAGCAGGCAAGTCAACAACTATAAACGTCATGTGCGGGGTTCTCCCTGCCGATAGTGGCAGCGTGCTCATAGACGGCGTCAGCCCTGCTGAAAATCCCGAAACGGTGCGCCGCTCGTTCGGTGTCGTGTTTCAAAACTCAGTTCTCGACTCTGCCCTCAGCGTCAGGGATAACTTAGTCGCCCGCGCAGCCCTTTACGGCATAGTCGGAGCCGAGGCAGCGAACAGAATTTCCACCCTCGCGTCTATGCTTGATTTCAAGGAGCTGCTTCAAAGAGCCGTGGGTAAGCTTTCAGGTGGGCAGCGCCGCCGCATAGATATCGCAAGAGCTCTTATACACTCACCGAAAATTCTCATTCTTGACGAGCCCACAACAGGACTTGACCCACAGACCCGAAGCCTTTTGTGGTCGGTTATCGAAGGTCTGCGCAGGGATATGGGGCTGACCGTCTTTCTCACCACGCACTATATGGAGGAGGCCGCTGAGGCTGACTACGCCGTCATTATAGACGCTGGTAAAATAGTCGCAGAGGGAACGCCTCTGGAGCTTAAAAACACGTACACGGGTGACTATATAACCCTTTACGGTATTGACGAGAGGGAGGTTCGGTGCCTTGGCTCGAAATACGAAGCTCTCCCCGGTGCATATCGAATATCGGTAAGCTCAACCGCCGAAGCAACAAAGCTTATCCTCTCTCACCCCGAGCTTTTCTCGGATTATGAGGTAACTAAAGGTAAAATGGACGACGTGTTTCTTGCCGTTACAGGTCGCAGGCTTCAGAATTTTGAAAAGGAGGGCGAGCTATGAGATACACGTTGCCTCTCGTAAGGAGAAATATAAAGCTTTTCTTCAAGGATAAGGGAATGTTTTTTACAGCCCTTATAACTCCGGCAATACTGCTTGTATTGTATGCAACCTTTTTGAAAAACGTATACCGCGATGCCTTTTTACAGTCGTTTCCGGCAGAAATTACGGTTTCGGAGTCCATAATCAGCGGACTTGTCGGTGCTCAACTCATATCATCGCTCCTTGCCGTATCATGCGTTACCGTGTCGTTCTGTGCAAACTTTCTCATGGTTTCGGATAAGGTAAGCGGAGCGGCAAAGGATTTTGCCATAACTCCGGTGAAGCCACACGTTCTCTCACTTGGCTATTATATAGCTACGCTTGCTTCGTCGCTTATAATATGCTACTCGGCTATGGCAATTTGTCTTGTATACGTTTGGGCTGTCGGCTGGTATATGACGTTGATTGACGTTCTGGCTCTCGCAGTTGACGTTTTTCTTCTGACACTCTTCGGCACTGCGCTTTCTTCTATAATCAGCTTTTTCTTAAGCTCGCAGGGGCAGATATCTGCCGTAGGAACCATAGTAAGCTCAGGGTACGGATTTATCTGCGGCGCATATATGCCTATATCTACCTTCAGCATGGGTCTGAGACGTGTCATTTCTTTTCTGCCCGGAACCTATGGAACGGCACTTGTGAGAAATCACGCTATGCGCGGAGCGTTGTCCGCAATGAATGAAGAAGGGGTACCGACAGTCATAACCGACGAAATCAAGGACGCTGTCGATTGCAATCTCTATTTCTTCGAAAATGCCGTACCCACTTGGGTGATGACTTTGGTGCTTGTCTTAACCTGCGTCGCACTCATCGGTATATACGTCCTGATGAACACCCTCCGTGCGAGACGGAAAAGAGGCGCCTGAAACCTAAAATCATTCGCGCCGCCTTTTGCCGAAAAGCATATCAAGTCGGTCGGTGCAATCCTGCCTCAGCCCCGCAAGAAGCTCCTTCGGTACGGCTATATCCTCGCCCTCGGGTGAGTCTGCCGCGCGGAATATATGAGGTAGCGTTTCAATAAGCTCGGTGCCGTGCTGAATTATATCTCCAAGAAGAGTAAAGCTGTCGTTTTCGGCATAGCTTATTATAGGGGAAGCTTTACCATACTGAGAGCACCTCTTTTCAACCTCGGAAATAAGTGCGCGGTTTTTTAGACTGTGTGAGCGAAGAAGTGTAGGAACGGAGCAAACCAATGAAAAAATCGCTCCGTGCAGCCTTGCCGATATAGAAAACAAACAGTCCGCAAAAAGCTCCGAAAGCTCCTCGAAGCTATCGGGCAGATAAATCGGGAAATCGGCTCTCGCATAAGCGCGTCTTACACATTCCGTATCGGCAAGCTTCGATATAACGATAATCTTAGCACTGAGGCGTGTATATTTTTCAAGAGCCTTTATATCCGCAGGACTTGGCGTGTTGCCGCATGAAGCCACCACCGCAAAGCATAGCTTTTTTCGGTTGTGAGGGTGTGTGCTCGGCACATTCAGCAAAAAACACATATCCGGCATTATTACGCTTTCACGCTTGGGAGAAATGGCTGATATAAGCCGTTTGTCCTCGGAGGTTCTTGCTCCGATAAAGTCGCACGCCCCAAGGCTCAAAGCCGCAAGACTGCGAGCCAAGACACCGCTTAGCCTGCCTATACCCGAGCTCAGCATATAAACTCTTTTCTTCATAATACGCGCCAACCGAATTGCCGCGGAGTAATATATAAGCGAGCGAAGACTCGTTTCATTCTGCAGAAGGTTTCCTCCCGGCAGAATCAATATATCGCAGATGCAAAGTGCCGAAAAAATCCCACCGAGCGACGACCTGTTGTAATACCGCAGACCGTCGCTCTCTTCTTTTGCTCCGGGATTTTTAACCAATATATTGACTCTGCATATTTGTCTTGAGAGCAGCTCGTCGGTTGCAATTCTCATAATCTGCTCGTCACCGAGATTTTCAAAGCCGAAATATCCGAGAAGCGTTACACGCCTCTGCTCCAACGCCATACCGTAGGCTTTGATTGCGTCCTCGGCAAGCACCTCGTCGCTGTACTCGCGCTTTGTAAGTGCTAGGGCGTCGCGCGAGGATTTCTCTCTCAATTCCGAATCCGTGGCAAGCCGCATAATGTCACGTAAAAGCAGCTCGTTATCGGCAGAGCTAAGCCCTCGCGCGCAGAAGTTGGTTGCTTCAAGCCTCTCAATCGAATCGTCGGTTATAATTCCTCCGTAGCCCTCGTCCCCGCAAGCTACCGATGGGATTCCCATTGCCATTGCCTCAAGCAGTGCGCGGCTGACACCGACGAAAATCTTTCCTTTCCTAAGAACACACCTTGCGTCTGCCACAGCACCTATGAATTTAAGATAAGCTGCGCCTATTTTGCGGTTTTGCTCCTCGCATAGCTCGCGCAGCTCGGAGGCACGGTCTCCGCTGCCGGCTATTATAATCCCCGAAGCAACCTTGGCGCTGAAAAGCGCCGGTGCGATTTCTGCAAGCATAAATGCGGTTTTGCTGCGCCCCGTGTCAATTCTTGAGGTGTGAACTATATATTCCGAAGCGTCGTGCGAGGGCTTGAAATGTGCTAGGTTTATCCCGTTCTTTGTAAGGACGATATTTTCCGCCCGAACCCCGTAGCATTCTATAAGATGCTCCTTTATATCACGGCTCACCGCAAGGGTAATATCTCCCCAGCTCGTAAACCTGCCAAGACCTCGCTTTTCAAACGGCAGATGTGCCGTAGTAACTATTTTGGGCACGCCTGAGCGGCCCCTTACCTTTTTAGCAAGTGTTGAGGTAAACCTCGTATGTGCGTGAATTATATCGTAGCCCCGAATGACACGCTTAAGTATCTTGCGCGATTTAATAATCGAGCGAAAATCTCTTTTGTCAAGCGGTGCCGATATTATCTCAGCACCTGCCGCCGAAAGCGACTTTAAATAGATGCCGCCCGCACTCATTACGCTTACCTCATGCCCTCTTTCAATGAGTCTGTGGCATAGGGCGTGTATGTGTGTCTCTGCACCGCCTAGCTCCATCTTGTCGGTTATAATCAGTATTTTCATAAAATCTCCTACCCCGAGAATACTCCGCCCGAGCGGCGAGGCAGGCTTATCGTGATGTCGATTCAGCTCCGAAAAAATAAAAATCCCCGCCTGCATACATAGTATGTCATAGACGGGGGCTCTTTTATGTGCCGTACCGCATTCTTCGCGGCACAGCTTTGAGAATATTGCTGAAATATTGGTTCGGTGAAACCTTGTATGATTAAAAAAATTCTTGCCATTTATGGCATGATGTGTTAGAATATAGGCAACCGCTTCGTATTGACGCAATTGCGGCTTGCGTAGATTAAACTATAACTGTATCTCCGGATTCCTGAGCTTCAACCTCTTTTGCAACGAGCTGCACGTGATATGCATCAATAACTCTTTGCTCAAGCTCGGCTCTGAAATCGGAATTAATCGGATGAACGATATCGCGATAGGTTCCGTCGGGATTTTTTCTTGAGGGCATTACGATAAAATATCTTTCTCTGGCGTAAATAACCTTGATGTCATGGACGGCAAGACAATCGTCGAACGTAACCGAAACGACAGCCTTCATAGGCCCTTCCTCGAAGAACTTTCTGATTTTAATGTCGGTAATCTGCATAACTTGGTTTTCCTTTCCTCAAATGTAACCGTTTTTTGTAATTACGAATATATTATACAATAGGTTTATGAAAAATATTCAATTACAATGTTAATATTTTTTTCCGAAACAAGAACAAATAATTAACATGTTTCAAGTAAATTGACGAAGATTGACGCGCTTTGAAATTATGCGTTGAATTTTGGGAGGAAGCTGTTTGTCACTCGGTAACTCTGATTTCGGAATTGAAAAAATCAAGGAGCTTTTGGGGACAGGACAAAGAAAAATATATTTTATAGGAATAGGCGGGGTGTCTATGTCATCGCTTGCCGCGCTTATGCTGAAAATGGGACACACCGTCCTCGGCAGCGACGTGGCACAAAGCAGCATAACCCGTCGCATAAAAGCCGCAGGCGCGGATATATCTTATATTCAGAACGGAGAGCACCTCAGAGCACATAACCCCGACCTTTGCGTATACTCGCTTTCGGCTTCAGAGGAAAACCGCGACGTTGCCGCGGCACGCGCGCTTGGCATCTGCCTGGTTTCGCGTGCGGAGCTTCTCGGATACGCAGCTTCGCTTTATAAATGCTCCTTCGCAGTGTCGGGAAGTCACGGCAAAAGCACCGTAACTGCACTGCTTACGAAAATTTTCACAGAGGCAAAAAGAGAACCCACAGCACTTCTCGGTGCACCCGGGGAGGACGGTGCCTGCGAGCTTTTGGGCTCGGAGCGGTATTTGGTTTTTGAAAGCTGTGAATATAAAAATTCCTTCCTTAAGCCGTCACCGGATTATCAGCTCATTTTAAATCTTGACTACGACCACACGGATTTTTTCAAAACTCCGGTGCAGCTTGAAAAATCATTTCTTGAGTGTGCGGACAGAGCACGCAGGTTCACGGTCCTGCCATACGGCAATAAAGCACTCGTGAAAATTCGGAATACAACCTCTGCCCGTACCGTAACATTCGGTGAAGAGGAAGGGGCGGATTACAGATATAAGGTGCTGGGATGCGTCGGGGCGAGATATGAGTTTGAGCTTTTCTGCGGCAGAGTCAGTCTTGGCAGAATCAAAATGCGAGCCGCGGGAAAACACAATATGGAAAACTGCGTAGCCGCCGTAGTTACCGCTCACCACAGCGGTGTAAAATTTTCTTGCTGCAAGAGTGCCGCCGAGTCGTTTTTACCGCCGGGAAGACGCGGCGAGAGGCTCGGACGTATTTACGGTGCCGACGTAATATATGACTACGCGCACCATCCTGCCGAAATATCTGCAACGCTCGCAGCACTTTCCGAGATGGGATATAAAAGCATATGCACGGTCTTTCGGCCGCACACCTATTCGCGTACCGGTAGCCTTTTCGACGAGTTTGCCCACACACTTTCCGTGACGCGTGTATCGGTTATAACGGATATTTATGCGGCAAGAGAGAAGAAAATTCAGGGAATAAGCTCCGAGTTGCTTGCCGCGCGCATAAACGAGCTCGGAGGCAAAGGTATATATCTTTCCGAGGGAGATATATTTCCGTTTATAAAACGCGGCGAATATGACTGCATAGTTCTTATGGGCGCAGGAAATCTGGACATAATAAAAAAGGATATTGAACAAAATGAGGAATTTCAAAGATAAATTCCGTACGGCAAATCAATAGCGAGGCTTTGGAAAAAGTATAAGAGGTATATCAATATGAATGATGTTGAAAGAAATTCAGAATTCGAAGAAGAAATAATCTGCGGTGAAATAGATGCCGCAGCTCTTGCCGACGAGGCGGTAGAGCTCATAAAAAGCCGTAGTTATCAGCAGCTTCGCAGTATTATGGAAAATCTGGTGGCGCAGGATATAGCAGACGTAACAAACCGTTTACCAAAAAACTTTTCAACCGTTTTCTTCAGATTGCTGCCGAAGCAGATGGCAGCCGAAACCTTTGCGCTTCTTGACAGTGAAAAGCGCATAGAGTTAATTTCGGTTTTTACGGACAGCCAGCTCTCAGCACTCCTTGAGGAGCTTTATATTGACGATACCGTTGATATAATAGAGGAAATGCCCGCCGCAGTCGTGAAAAGAATAATCAACAATTCTTCAGCGGAAAACCGCGCTCAGATAAACAGCCTGCTCAAATACCCCAAGGACTCGGCAGGTACCATTATGACTACCGAGTATATGCGCTTGGAGCCTGAAATGAGCGTTTATGATGCGCTTTTGCATATAAGGCGTGTGGCAATAGATAAAGAAACAATTTACACCTGCTACGTCACGGATAACGAGAAACGCCTTATAGGTATAGTCAGCGCAAAGAGCCTGCTCATCAGCGAGCCCGAGGCGAAAATCTCAGCTATAATGGAGGAGCGTGTCATATTTGCAAGAACCTCCGACGATAAAGAGGAGGTTGCGGGAAAGCTCGAGAAATACGGATTTTTATCACTCCCCGTAGTAGACAACGAAATGCGACTTGTCGGAATTGTAACCGTCGACGACGCAATAGACGTTATCAAAGAGGAAACCGAAGAGGATATTTCTAAAATGGCAGCGATAATCCCCTCAGACGAGCCGTATCTTTCGGAAAGCGTTTCCAAAACCTTCACCGCAAGAATTCCCTGGCTTCTGTTCCTTATGATATCGGCAACCTTCTCAAGCATGATACTCGGCTTTTTCGAGGGCAGACTCATACCCGTGCTGACTATTTTCGTGCCAATGCTCATGGATACCGGCGGAAATTCCGGTGCGCAGGCGTCTGTAACCGTCGTCCGCGCTCTTGGTACGGGCAGAATAAGCCGCTCGGATTTGCCAAGGATATTCTTTAAAGAGCTAAGGCTTGGCGTGCTTTGCGGAGCAGCGCTCGCGGCAGTGGCGTTTGGTAAGGTTATGCTGATTGATAAGCTTGTAATGGGAAATCCCGCGGTAACAACCTCCGTGGCGTTCTGCGTTTCGGTAACGCTTGCCCTGACTGTCCTCATTGCGAAGCTCGTAGGCTCCCTCTTGCCTATCCTCGCTAAATGCCTGCATCTTGACCCTGCCGTTATGGCGTCACCGCTTATAACTACTCTCGTTGACGCTATGGCTTTGCTGTTGTATTTCTTCATCTCTGCAAATGCCTTCGGACTCGTCGTGTGATAACGACAGTCATATCCTTGCAGCGCAGCCGTGCGAACACGGCTGCGTTTTTTTTACGTCCATAGCGATGCCGCACCGGAAAAAGATTGACACGCGACGTATTACGTGCTAAAATAAAGAAAAACTGTCCGCTTTATAGGACACGTGGAGGCGTCATGTCGAGAAGTGAAAATCAAAAGCAAAAGCTTTTCAGAATACTTGATATATTCATGCGTCATACCGACGAGGAAAACGGTATAACGGTCAGTGAGCTTATATCTTATCTTGCCGATATGGGAATCAGTGCGGAAAGAAAGAGCATATACAACGATTTTGCCGTGCTTGAGGAGCTTGGATTTCCTATTTTGCGTCTGTTTGGAAATCCTCCGAAATATACACTCGGCGAGAGAATTTTTGAGCTTGCCGAGCTGAAAATGCTCGTCGATGCCGTACAGTCCTCAAAATTCATAACCGCCGAAAAAAGCCGCGAGCTCATAGATAAGCTCAAGCTGTTCGCGGGTAAGGGAGGAGCAGGCGAGCTTAGCCGTCATGTATATGTCGAGGACAGAGCCAAAACCGAAAACAGCGCGGTTATATACACCGTAGATATAATTCACAGAGCCATAAATGAAAATCGCAGAATAAGCTTTACTTATTTTGACTTCGGCATAGACAAGAAAAAGATATTCCGACACGGTGAAAAACGGTATGACGTTTCGCCTAAAAGCTTGGTGTGGAGTAATGAGAATTACTATCTCGTTGCCTATGATGAGGAGGCGGGACTGGTCAAAAATTTCAGAATAGATAAAATGGCAAGCGTCAGGGAAGAGAGTGAGCCAAGGTCACTTCTCTCGCTTTCGGCAAAGCTCAACCCACGGGATTATTCGGAGAAAATTTTCGGTATGTACGGTGGTGATGAGGAGCTGGTGACAATCGAGGCTAAGCAAAGACTTGCAGGCGTGATTTTCGATAGATTCGGAATGAATATCACGCTTCACAAAACAGATTTTGGTTTCAAGACGGCGCTTCGAGTCGTGCTGAGTCCTAACTTTTTCGGCTGGGTCATGAGCTTTGGTGCTGATATGCGGATACTCTCGCCGTCTACAGTACGTGAAAAAATGCGCGAGTATCTTCGTGAAATATCGGAAAATTACAAAGAGTGAAAACTTTAGCAACGTGACGGAAAACGTTTGCCTGCCGAATAAAAGAATATACGATTTTGCTGCGGCAAAGAAAACTGTATCGGTGTGGCAGGTAAAATTCCCGTAGTATGACGTGCCAAATACGAAAGCTCTCTTCTGTTAGAGAAAATCCCAATTTGTAAGACGGGGGAACGAAATGAAAATCTTTACTTTGACCTTAAATCCGGCATTTGATATTCACCTCTCGGCAGACGGATTTTTGCCATATGGCGAAAGCGAGGTTAAAATTTGCTCAACCGATGCCGGCGGAAAGGGAATTAATATCTCTCGCGCCCTTGCGGCGAATGGCACGGAAAGCCGTGCAATAGCCGTGCTCGGTACCGAAAACGGTGATGAGTTTTGCCGTATGCTTAAGGCGGATTCGCTTGCGGTGATTCCTGTTTTCCGAAACGGCAGAATACGCGAAAACCTCACTCTTCACGAGAGGGAAAATCCGGAAACCCGAATCAGCTTCGGAGGCTTTGCAGTCGATAAATCGGTGTTAGCCGAGGTTGAAGCTGCGCTAGGAGTGCCTTGTGCGGATATGATTATCACGCTTACGGGAAGCATACCTTCCGGTATAAGCACGAATGACGTGCTCGATATGCTCGTCCCATATAAAAAAGCCGGTGCGAAAATAGTTATAGATTCGCGCTCGGTTTCGCTTTGTGAGCTCGTCAAGTTTGCACCGTGGCTGATAAAGCCCAACAGTGACGAAATCCGCAAATATACCGATAGGCAAATAACGAATCCCGCCGATGCCGCCCGCGTTGCCTCAGAGCTCCGCTCTGCCGGTATAGAAAACGTGATGATAAGCCTCGGTGCCGAGGGTGCCGTGCTTGCCTGCGAGGCAGGGCGTTTTTATGCCGACACACCGAAGATAGAGGCGATTTCAACCGTAGGTGCAGGGGATAGTGCAATTGCCGGCTTTATAGTCGGAACCTTAGCAAGTTTGCCGTACGAAAAACGTCTGGCGCGTGCCGTCGCCTTTGGCACGGCTGCCTGTATGCGAGAGGGAACGTTGCCGCCGACGCCTGCCGACGTTAGCCTTATTGAAGGAAAAATACGTATTCAGCCGATATAAACAAACACAAAGATAAAAGGGGAATAAGGTTGAAAATCCCCATTGCTTTTTTTAAAAACGTTCAAATTCCGATTGCCGCGAGAGCTTGTGAGTACCTGTATTTCGGCTTTGCAAAAGCGAAAATGTACGAAGTCAGATGCCGGAAGATATGCAACCTGCGCGGTGGCGGAATGAAAAATTAAGGAGAGATTTTATGTGCGAAGCAATATGTGAATTTTTGATAGCTTCATGCGAGAGCGACGGGGGCGTGTACAAATACCGCCTCTATAACGACGGTACAGCGGAGCAGCTCGGTAAAATATCTGCGCCGAGTCCTATGTTCTTGCAGACCGAAGGAGATAAGCTGTGGGCGGTTTTGAAGGCTCCGTTTGAGAACAGCCGTGATAGCGGCATCGCAGTCTACGGTATAAGCTCGGGCGAAAGACTTGGGGAAATACTCTGCACGCGCGGTGAGGTCGGCTGCCATATCGCAGTCAATGGTACAGACGTATACTGCGCAAACTACCTGACAGGAAGCGTATTTCTCGCACCGTCAAGCCTTAAGGCTCACGAGGGTGGCAGTATAAATCCGAAAAGGCAAGCCTCCCCCCATGCTCACTCTGTCCTTTTCTCACCGTGCGGTAAATATTTGTTGTGCTGTGACTTGGGACTTGACACGGTGCTGGTCTACGACAGAGCCCTTAACGAAATTTCGCGCGCAAAGGTGCCCGCGGGCGAGGGCGTACGCCATGCCGTTTTTTCAGCCGACGGAAAGTACCTCTATTGTATAAACGAGATGGGCGGCAGTATCAGCGTCTTCTCCTGGAATGCGCCGCGCCTTGGGCTTTTGCATACAGTATCAATTTTGCCCGAAAACCACGTTGGCATAGGCTCGGGTGCGGCAATCAAGCTCTCAAACGACGGAAAATACCTATATGCCACCGAGCGCGCCTCCGCCACTATCGTTACCCTGCGCGCCGAGGGTGAGCACCTGAGCGTAATTTCGCATACCGATTGCCGCGGCACCGAACCAAGAGACCTCGCTCTGCTCGCAGGCGACCGATTTGCCGTTTGCACAAATCAGAAAAGCCATAGCGTTGCTATATTCGAAATAGAAAACGACGCTGTTCCTAAATACCTAACCTCCTTCGAACTGCCCTCTCCGCTTTGCGCCGTGCAGCTTTCTCAATTCGCCATAACCGAATAAAATCTTCGGCAAAACGGAGATAGAACGAAAAAACAAATAATAGATGAAGAAATTTGCAGAATTTCAACATAAAAAAATGCAAATATGCATAATTTCAGAGCGCAGATACCTGTTTTAAAAGTATCTGCGCTCTTTTTCGTTTAAATGACGCAGCCCTTCGTTTTGTTCGGGCGAAAGAGCTTGAATCGGTCGGTATAAAGCTTAATGCAGTATGCAAAATTTGCATCTTCAAAACGGATTCGCATTATTATCTCTTGCTTGCAAATACTATTTATATTGCAAAACGGAGGTAAAAAAGATGAATAAAGACGAAATGCCGGTTGGCTTTGCCATGGCTTTGGCAATGAATCCCGATGCTATGAAGAAATTTGCAATGCTCAGCGAAGCTCAGAAGCAGCAGATTATAGCAGGGACACACGGTGCAAAAAGCAAAGAAGAGATGCGCAGATACGTGAACTCTCTTGTCGATAGTAAGCAATGAGCACCGATATTACAAAGTCTGTTTGGCATAAGGATGCACCTGCGGTGCGCTTTGATGCTTTGGCGGGCAAAAAAAGCACCGACGTTCTGATTGTCGGTGGAGGGATTGCGGGAATTTTGTGCGCGTATAAGCTGAAGAACGCAGGCGTGGACTGTATGCTGGTGGAAGCAAAGGAGATTTGCAGCGGCATCACACAAAACACCACGGCAAAAATTACCCTCGCTCACGGATTGATATACGACAAAATGATAAAGCGCTTTGGTGAGCATAAAGCACGGCTTTATTTAAAAATGCAGATGAATGCCTGCGAGGAATACAGACGCCTGTGTTCAAAAATTGACTGCGATTATGAAAGCGGGGATTCCTACGTCTACTCTTTACAAAACCGCATAAAAATCGAAAGAGAGGTCGCCGCGCTGAACCGCCTCGGCTTAAAAGCCGAGTTTTCGAAGGCAGAGGAGCTTCCGTTTTCCGTGGAAGGCGCTGTGCGTGTAAGGAATCAAGCACGGTTCCACCCGTTGAAATTCTTGTATACCGTGGCAAAGGACCTGCCGATTTACGAGAACACCAAGGTTCAGCAGCTCATGCCGCATAAAGCACTTACCGCCCATGCGCAGATAAGCTATAAAAAACTGATAGTGGCAACCCATTTTCCGATACTGAATAAGCACGGCTTGTATTCTCTTAAGCTTTATCAGCACCGTTCCTACGTCCTGGCACTCAAAAATGCACAGAACCTGCACGGAATGTACGTAGACGAATCCGACACGGGTATGTCCTTCCGAAGCTACGGCAGCCTTTTGCTTCTTGGCGGAGGCGGTCACCGTACCGGCAAACAGGGCGGCTGCTGGGGAGAGCTTGAAGCATTCCTGAAAAAGCACTGCAAAAACGCTGAGATTGTCGGTAAGTGGGCAACTCAGGACTGTATGACACTCGATAAAATTCCATATATCGGGCAGTACGCGAAGTCCACGCCCGACGTCTTCGTGGCAACCGGATTTAATAAATGGGGTATGACA
>JAZNDN010000003.1:0-20896 GCA_045588085.1 Eubacteriales bacterium | reverse complement strand
TAAGGTGCGAAGCAGCTTTAAAAGAATGAATTTTTTCATAATCGAGCTGAAATTTTTGAGGAATATAGCAATATTTAAGAAAATTTCGGCGATGAGTAGGGAGAAATGCATCTTTTAAAGCCTTATGTGTTCGACTCTCTTACGGCTAACGAAAGGAATTTGTTATGAGAAATCTCTATCCTGAGTTCACGAAAGAAAAAATGGCAGAGATTGCGTCTGACCCATATTTCGCGCCCTGCATTGAATACGTAAAGGCAAAAGCCGAGGAGTATCTTACAACACCCCCTCCCCGTGTCAGCTTTTCAGCTATTCACGAATATGCTGTAAGCGGCGACCGCGCTCCCTCCGAGAGCATCAACCGCAATTATCATTCTCGTCTTACGGTAATGTATTTTATGTATCGCTGGACGGGTGAGAAAAAGTATCTTGACGAGCTTTGCGAGGTTCTTTGGAATATTCTCGACTGGGAGAGCTGGACTACGGCTCCTCATATGTCCGAGGAATTTTCAATCGAAAGACGCTATACCTTCCTTGACCTGACCTCAACCATACTCGGTGCCAATATAGCCGAAATTCTGTATTTTGTGGGCGAGGATATGCCCGAGCTTATTTACAGACGCGCAAAGGAGCAGCTTCGCAAAAGAATTATTGATTCCTACGCTAAAAACTTCGATTACTGGTGGATGCGTACTACGCTTAACTGGGCTGCAGTATGCACAGGAAATATACTTACGGCATATCTGTTTATGGCTGAGCCCAACGAAATTTCAGAGCAGCTTCCGAGAATGCTTCATTCTCTTGAGCTTTATATAAGCGGATTTGACGACGAGGGCTGCTGCCTCGAGGGATACGGTTACTGGAATTACGGATTTTCTCACTATTGCCGAGCAGCAAAGCATCTGTACGACTACACGGAGGGGAAAATCAATCTCTTCGACAATCCCAAGGTACATAAGGTTGCGCTCTTCCAGCAGAATGCAGCAATAAACGAAACGCAGGAGATACCCTTCTCGGATTGCAGCGGGACCCCGTTTAAGTTCAGTCCTCTCGTTGGACTTTCGCATTTCTTAAAGAGTATTTATCCCGACGTGGAAATACCGCCTCTTAAGGCACCGAGTACCTTCTTGGGCGATATTATGACGCTTCTTTGGCTTAACCCTGCACTTTCCAAGTCCGAAATGAACCCCAAGAGCACGGTGTACAAGGATGCACAGTGGTTCATATTCCGCTCTAAGCCTTATAATTTCGTCTGCAAGGCGGGTAGCAACAACGAGCCGCACAATCATAACGACATAGGCTCCTTTGCAATCTCCAAAAACGGTGCGATTACCTTTACGGATGCCGGAGGCGGACTTTACACCAGACAGTATTTCGACCCTAAGACGAGATATTCTCATCTCCACACCTCATCGCGCGGACATAACGTTCCGATAATCGACGGTGAGTATCAGGTTGTAGGTAAGCAAAAATCCACGCTGAGAATAGCCGAGGAGCAGGAGTTTGCCTTCAATATGGAAAACGGATATGCGATTGAAAATCTCAAGTCGCTTGACCGCCACGTTCTGTGCGAAGAAGACGGTGTTACCGTTACCGATACCTACGTGTTCGACAAAGCACCGAAATCGGTAGTCGAAAGATTTGTAACCTACCACGAACCGAAAATCGAACCCGGGCGTATCGGAGCAGGGGGCAGCACTCTGATTTTCGATGCCGACGCCTTCGACGTATCGGTGAGCAGCGAGAAGGTTATCGGCAAGGGTTCTAAAACCGAGCATACGGTATATCTCGTTGACCTTTCAGTAAAGGCACTTTGCGAGGATATGGCGTTCGCTTTTAAGTTTGTATAAATTATAATGGCACCCCGTGTCTGGATTTGGAGATGTAAATATGGTTTTCAATGACGAAAGAGGTCTTTTCCCCGAGCTTACGGAAGAAAATATCCAAAGGATAAAAACTCACCCGTATTACGCCGAATGCATGAAGGCGGTGCGTGAGAGATGCGAAGAATATCTCACTACCGAACCGGCGAGAATAAAATACAGCGAAATGCACGTTTATTTTGACACGGGCAGCCGTAAACCCTTTGAAGGCATATATCACGACTACGAGTCAAGACTTAATAATTTCCTCTTTATGTACATTTTTGAGGAGGATGACAAATACATAATGCCGATGGCGGACATTCTTTACAATATCTGCGATTTTGAGAGCTGGTCGTGTGCCTTCGGTATTGAGGAGGAGCTTCCGCTTCAAAGACGAAGAATTTTTCTCAACCTTACCTCTTCATTCCTCGGATTGCTCGTGGCACAGACACTGTATCTCGTAGGCGATAAGCTTCCCGAGCTTGTGTACAGACGCGCGAAGGCTCAACTCAGAGAAAGAATAATAGAGTCATATTCTCAGAACTTTGATTACTGGTGGATGCGCACCACTCTAAACTGGGCGGCGGTTTGCACCGGAAATATTATGCAGGCTTATCTTTATATGGCTGAGCCCAACGAAATTTCAGAGCAGCTCCCAAGAATGCTTCATTCCCTAGAGCTTTATATCAGCGGATTTGATGACGAGGGCTGCTGTCCTGAGGGATACGGCTACTGGAATTACGGATTTGCCCAGTATTGCCGCGCGGCAGACCAGCTCAGAAAATATACCAAGGGTGAAATAGACCTATTCAAGAACCCGAAGGTTCATAACGTAGCGCTGTTCCAGCAGAATGCCGTTATTAATTATAAGGAAGTAATTTCATTTTCAGACTGCGGAGGTAAGTTCAGTCCTATTCCGTGGCTTTGCCATTTTCTCAAGGCTGAATATTCCGACGTGGAAATACCGTCGCTTTCGGCGCCTGCTAATTTCAACGGTGATATTCTGGGTATTCTTAAGCTGAATCCCGAATATGCCGAGTGCAAAATGAATCCAAAGAGCCATACTTATCTCGGTGCTCAGTGGTTCATATACCGCTCGGATAAATATAATATTGCCTGCAAAGCAGGGTATAATAACGAGCCGCATAACCATAACGATATAGGCAGCTTTGTTATATCCAAAAACGATAACGTAACCTTTACCGACCCCGGTGCCGCATACTATTCAAGACAGTATTGGGAAAACGATAAGAGATATAGCTTCCTTGCCGCATCCTCAAGAGGACACAGTGTACCGATAATCGACGGTCAATATCAGATGACCGGTAAGGAAAAATGCGAAATAACGGTCTCAGAGCCTGGCAAATTTGCTTTTGATATGCAGTGCGCTTATAATCTCGACAACCTGAAGAGGCTTAACAGAAGCTTTACCTGTTCCGATGGGGTTACTATCGAGGATAGCTTTGAATTTGAAAACGCCCCTGCAAATCTTACCGAAAGATTCGTGACACATATTGAACCCGAGCTGCGCTGCGGCGAGATTTCCGTAGGCGAATCGGTAATGGTATACGACGCAAGTCTCTATGACGTATCAGTAAGCTCCGAGAGCTTCCTGTCTAATCATTCGTCGGTTGAAAAGACGGTTTATTTCATAGATTTAGCCTTTAAATCCACGGCAAAAAATATGAAATTCAGTATCATAATTAAATAAAAACGCAGTGCGTCAGCGCACTGTTGAGAAAGGGCATTCTGCGAGTATAAAAGCCTTGGCAGATGCTCTTTTTTCTTTCCTGAATCGCGTCTTTTGAGCCGCCGTATGCGCGTTAGGGCAGGGGAGAGCAAAAACAATGCCCCAAGCCGTGTCAAATTGAAAAAATGCGATATATGTAGAAAAATAGCGCGCGTTTTTGTGCATCATTTACAAGAGGTAATACAAATCTCAAAAATGGGTAAAAATGGATTTTGCCGCCTAAAAATGTAAATATAATTAACAAACCCGTTCGAATTGCATTTAAAAATGCAGATAAAACCGCCAAAAATGAGGTAAATCTCATTAACATCGCTTTTTTGTGTTTGGCAGATGCGTTTTTACGAGTAAACAAATGTTTACATACGCGTTTTTTGTTTGCCTGCGAGTGCGCTTTTTTGGAATACACTGCGCCGCGCGGAATGATACGCCTGTCTTGACAATTATAAAATAATATGGTATAATTTTGCCATAATTACTTGCGCAATTTACTGTGTGAGAATGAAAATGGAGGAAATGATTTTATGAAGAAGTCATTTTGGGGAAAAGCGCTGTGTCTGATCCTCTGCCTTGCGACTTTGCTCAGTACACTGGTAATAACAGTGTCTGCGAGTCCGCTTAAGGGCGAAAACAGCACCGCGGCTACCCTTGAAGAAATGAAGCAGCTTGTCGGAACCGTTCCGTACGAGGAGTACCTTGAAAAGTACCCCATCGACAGCGAATCGGTCCACAAGGGACTTGAGCCTATCGTTATCACGAACGACAAGCTTGAGCCCGGTACCAATGCATCAATCGTTTCGGAAAGCGATGAATGCAATGACTCCTATGCAAAGGACCCTGAGCTTTGGGAAAGCTTCGATTGGGATGCGAATGCAGACAGCTCGCTGTATCTGCCCGCAACCGGTGGAGCAACCTGGCAGGTCGAAATCCCCAAGGAGCACGATTCGCTTTACTACATCAAGTTTGAATATTACAACTGCACCACCTCAGAGAGCAGTATGAGTACGATAGAGAGAAAGCTCTATATCGACGGTTCTATTCCTTTCTCGGAGGCAAGCTTTATTTCCATGGCTAAGCATTGGACCTACGATAACATTGACGTATCGGACCCCATGCCCGTTAAGTCAGGCGATAAGGCAGGCACCGTTTACGAGACCAGAGATGACGGCTACTACAAGATAACGACCGTTATCAAGGGCTCCAAGAAGGTTGTGACTACATACAAGATTTCTCAGGATATCAACGGCAACTCTATGACTCCCGCCGCTGTTCAGCACTCCAAGTGGAATACCTACTACTGTCAGGATTCCTCCGGATACACTCAGGGATATTTCATGTTCTATCTTCCCGAAGGTACCCGTAAGATAACGCTTGATGCAGTTCGTGAGCCTGTCATCATAAAGTCCATTACTCTTGTTCCTTACGACTACGAAGCCACGAACACCCGTGATTACGAGGACGTTCTGGATGAGTACAAGGATGAAAACTACAAGCCCGCCAACACGGACAATAAGGTGCTTATCCAGGCTGAGTTCCCGGACTACGTTTCCGACTCGTCGGTATATCCCACCAACGATAATTCCTCGTCCGCTAACTACCCCAGCTCCTCGGGTGCGCAGCTCTTCAACGTAATAGGCGAGGGACAGCACAGCTACAGCTCGGTAGGTCAGTGGGCAGCATATAAGTTCACTGTTCCCGCAAACGGACTTTACAAGTTCGGTATGAGATACAAGCAGTCAACTCTGCAGGGTATGTATATCTGCCGCGCTATAAAGATTTCCGGCGGTCATTACGGTGACGAGCCTGTCGCTCCCTTCCGGGAAGCGTATAACGTTCAGTTCGATTACAGCGATGACTGGCAGTCTACCTACGTGGGCGACAGAGATGAGGACGGAAACACGAGAGTCTTCGAGTTCTATTTCGAGGAGGGCGAGGAGTATACGCTCTACCTTGAGTGCTCACTCGGTACTCTTAAGGACCTCATTAAGCGCGTATCCGATTCTATGGAGAGAATAAACGCAGCTTACCTCAGAATACTTCAGCTCACCGGTAGCTCGCCCGACGAGTACACCGATTACAGATTCCTTGACGTTATGCCCGACGTTCTTATCTCTCTTCTTGAAGAGGCTAAGGAGCTTGAGGATATAAAGAAATCTCTCGAAGAGCTTTGCGGAACGAACGGTTCGCATATCACAACCCTTCACACCATAGCAATTCTGCTTGATACGATGGGTTCCAACGACGGATATGATATTGCGGCTAATATGGGAACTCTTAAGTCTAACCTCGGTACTCTCGGTACCTGGATTAACAATTCCCAGACCAGCTCCATGGTCCTTGACAGTATTTCTATCTGTCCCTCGGATGCCGGCGACGATATGCTTGAGCGTGCCAATCCGAATTTCTTCCAGTCACTCTTCTTCGAAATATCTTCCTTCTTCCATTCATTCTTTACCGATTATGAAGCAATGGGTCTTACATCAATTCCCGATGCAGATTCCAGGCATATAGACGTATGGCTTGCAACCGGACGTGACCAGTCGAACATCTGGCGTTCTCTTATAGACGGAAGCTTCACCAACAATACCGGTGTTGCGGTATCGCTTAAGCTTGTAACCGCCGGTACACTGCTTCCCTCAATTCTGTCGGGTAAAGGACCTGACGTCTATATGGGGCTTGCCTCATCCGACGTAATTAACTATGCGATTCGTGACGCGGTTATGGGAACGAGCGGTAATGACAAGAACCTTACGGAAGATGTTAATAAGATATTTACAACTGAATATTACACTTATAAAGAAGGTGACGAATACACCGTTACCGACAAATACGACGGTAAAAAGAACCTCACCGATACCTCTCGCAAGTATCAGGACATAACCACCGAGGATAACTTTGCAAAGGTGGCTATGGATACGATAACCCTTCTCGGAGTTTCCTACGGAGTTCCTCAGACGATGACGATGTCTATGTTGTTCTACCGTATGGACGTTCTTGCGAATCTCAATCAGGAGGTTCCTGAAACCTGGGACCAGCTCCTCGCGCTTCTTCCCGTTCTTCAGTCTAACAACATGACGATGGGTATAAGCTATGAATCCGCGATAAACGTAATGATTTATCAGATGGGCGGAAACATGTGGAAGCTTCCCGATCATCCCGAGTACGCAGGCTACAAGGTTGACCTTGACAGCCAGATAGCAACCGAGGCGTTTGAATACGTTTGCCGTCTGTATTCCGAGTACTCCTTCCCCGTAACCTACGATGCAGCTAACCGATTCAGAACAGGTGAAATGCCTATTCTTGTAGGTGACTATGCAACGATTTACAACCAGCTTGTAGTTTACGCTACCGAAATTGCAGGACTTTGGGAGTTCACGTCGCTTCCCGGTGTTCTTGACGATGACGGAAAGCTTAACTATGACTCTCTCGTAACCGTAACCGCTACCGTAATGCTTTACGGCTGTAAGGACGTTCTTGCTTCGTGGCAGTTCATGCAGTGGCAGACTGCAGCAGAAGCTCAGGCTGACTACGGTAACAAGATGGTTGCTCTTATCGGTCCCTCCGCTAAGTACGAATCCGCAAACCTTAAGGCTATCAAAGACCTTTCCTGGACTGCGAGCGAGCGTGAGGCCATCGAGGAGCAGATGAACCATATTGCTTCGATTGTAAACTATCCCGGCTCGTATATCATTTCAAGATATACCAAGTTTGCATTCCTCGCAGCAGTAAACGACGGTGAAAATCCGAGTGAGGCTCTCCGAGGCTACGTTGATGCAATCAATGATGAGATCGCGCGTAAGAGAGGCGAATTTGATATGCCCTCTCCCGAAGAATAGGCTACGGCGACAGACCATCGAGAAATACGATAAGGAGATAAATTAATGTCACAGACTAATTCAGACACCAAACAGCCTGTCAAGCGCTCGGAAGTGTCGAAAATGCGTTGGACCTGGCAGGAAATGAAGAATAACAAAACGGCATATTTCATGCTCGCGCCTTTCTTCCTTCTGTTTATTATATTTACGGTCCTTCCCGTTTTCCTCTCTATAATCCTGAGCCTTACGGACTTTAATATGTTGGAAATGCCGCCGAATTTCGTTAAGCTGTCTAACTTTACGCGTCTTTTCCTTGAGGACGAAATATTCCTCCTCGCATGTCAGAACACCTTGATATTCGCATCGATAACAGGTCCTGTTTCCTACCTTATGTCGCTGCTTATAGCTTGGTTCATAAACGAGCTTCCTCCGAAAATCCGTGCGGTAGTTACGCTCGTATTCTATGCACCTTCGATTTCCGGTCAGGTTTACCTTATCTGGAAAACGCTCTTCTCGTCCGACGCATACGGTTGGGCGAATGCAACTCTGATAGACCTCGGCTTCATCTCCGAGCCTATCCTTTGGTTCGATAATGCAAACTTCGTTATGCCTTTGTGTATCGTAGTTGCACTCTGGACCTCTCTCGGTACCTCGTTCCTGTCCTTCATTGCAGGTCTTCAGACCATCGACCGCTCAATGTACGAGGCGGCGGCTGTTGACGGAATAAAGAACAGATGGCAGGAGCTTTGGTTTATAACACTTCCCACAATGCGTCCCCAGCTTATGTTCGGTGCCGTCCTTGCTATAACAGGCTCCTTCGGCTTCGGTGCGGTAGTTGACGCGCTTTGCGGTTTCCCCTCAGTTGATTATGCCGCGCATACGATAATGCACCACCTGAACGACTACGGTGGACAGCGTTACGAAATCGGTTATTCGTCGGCAATAGCAGTTGTGCTCTTCGTAATAATGTATGGATGTAACGTCGTAATTAAGAAGGCACTTTCGAAGGTAGGTGAGTAAGTATGTCGAAGAAGTTAAGAACGCGCGGCCATAAGGTCGTACTTAACCGTTCCGCCGGCGGTGATACCGGTATAACGATAATACTTACTATAATGGGACTTTTCATGTTCCTTCCTATGTATTACGTTGTAATTCAGTCGCTTAAGCCTCTCGACGAGCTGTTCATGTTCCCCCCGAGATTCTACGTAATAAGCCCCACCTTCAAGAACTTCGGTGACCTGTTCACTCTTATGAGCGATTCTTGGGTACCCTTCTCAAGATACATATTCAACACCGTGTTCATCACCTTCTGCGGAACGGTAGGTAACCTTATCTTCGCTTCGATGGCAGCATATGCTCTTGCGAAGCTCCGCTTCCCCGGAAGAAAAGCGATATTTGCTCTTATAGTAACCTCGCTCATGTTCCACTCAACCGTTAACCAGGTAACCCACTTCATTATTCTTTCTGCTTTCGGATGGATAGACACCTATCTTTCGGTAATCGTTCCCTCAATGGCAACGACTCTCGGTCTTTACCTCATGAAGCAGTTCATGGAGTCCTCGGTACCGGATACCGTTCTTGAGTCGGCAAGACTTGACGGTGCAAGCGAATTCAGAACCTTCCTGACTATCGCAATGCCCATGGTTAAGCCTGCATGGCTGACGCTTATTATAGAGTGCTTTAAAACACTTTGGAACTCGGGCGCTTCCATTTACATTCACTCGGAGGAGCTCAAGACCTTCAACTACGCAATTCAGCAGATAGTAACCGGTGGTATCGCCCGTTCGGGCGCGGGTGCTGCGGCAACCGTTATCATGATGATAGTACCCATCTCGGTATTCATTCTTAGCCAGAGCCAGATCATAGAAACTATGGGCTCCTCGGGTATGAAGGATTAAGGAGGTACGGTATGAAAAGAAAATTATCTATACTCCTTATAGTTACGTTGCTTATTGCAACCCTGTTTACCGTAGGTGCATCGGCATATACCGCTTATGATACCTACACCTATTCGATTGACGGTGAGCCTCTTATGTCTCCCACCGCATACGAAACGGCAATTAACGTAAACAGCGAGGATATGAAGCTCGTTCAGGACAAATTCGGCGGAAAGCCTCTGGTTAACCCCAGTGATATCGTAACCGATAACGAATCCAACGTCTACATTGTCGATACGGGCAACAACAGAGTAGTCGTTCTCAACAAATATTACGATACCATCAAGGTGTTGGAGAGCTATACCGACGAAAACGACAAGGATCAGACCTTCAAGGAGCCTCAGGGTATATACGTAACTGCGGATAACCCCGATACCGGCAAGGAAGGAAAAATCTACGTTTGCGATACCGGTAACTCAAGAATAGTAATATTTGATAAGAATTATAATTATCTTGATACACTCGAAAAACCCAATTCAAACCTGCTTAAGCAGGAGGCATATAAGCCCAGCTCGATAGCGGTAGACCAGTACGGAAGACTCTTCGTCGTATCCTATACCTGCTACGAGGGCGTAATCGTAATGTCCGAGACCGGTGAGTTCACAGGATTTATCGGTGCTCAGAAGGTTTCTCTCAGTATCGTTGATATGATATGGAGAAACTTCCAGACCAGAGAACAGCGTCTTTCCAGCACGATAAACGTTTCTACGGCTTATAACAACATAACCGTTGATGAAAACGGCTTCGTTTACATTACCAACGACAAAATCGATGAGGTTGACCAGATTGCTGCTATCACCTCCAAGACTGCGGATTACTCTCCTGTAAAGAAGCTCAACTCCGCAGGTAAGGAAATCATGAGGCGTAACGGCTTCTTCGACCCCAGTGGTGAGGTTATGGTATCTTCTCTTAGCGACCGTAGCTATTCACCGTCCAGAATCATCGACGTTGCGATGGGCGAGGAGGGTGCATGGACGATTCTCGACTGTGCCAAGGCAAGCGTCACCGCAAAGCTTGATAAAACCAGATATTTCACCTACGACCAGGACGGAAACCTTTTGTTCGCCTTCGGTGACCACGGTGACCAGATGGGTAACGGTGAAAACGTAGTTGCAATAACCTACCATAAGGTTGACGGAGTCAATTACCTCATAGCTCTTGACCGTGCATCTGCAGGTCCCAAGCTTACGGTTTATGCTCCCACACCCTACTGTAAAACAATCATGAGCGCGCTCCACAATCAGAACAATCACGATTATTCGAGTTCGATTGATGATTGGCAGGAGGTTCTCACCCTTAACAACAACTTCGATATGGCATATATCGGTATAGGTAAAGCTCTTTATAGCCAGGGCAAGTACGATGAGGCTATGGAGGTTCTTTCCAAGGCATACGAAACCGATACCTATTCCAAGGCATTCAATGAAATCCGTAAGGACTTCATCGGAAAGTATCTGCTTCTCGTTGTTGCTGTAGTAATTGTCGTCTTAGTACTCTTCCTTAAGTTTATGGGTTGGGCTAAGAAGAAGAATAAGGCAACCTCGCTTAAGGTCGGAAAGAGAACCTACGTTGAGGAGCTGGTGTTCGTCTTCCATCTATGGTTCCATCCCTTCGACGGATTCTGGGATCTTAAGCATGAGAAGCGCGGCTCTGTCAGAGCAGGTACGACGATTCTCGTTCTGACAATACTTTCCTTCTTCTATCAGTCGATAGGTAAGGGCTACACCTTCAACCCCAGAGGCACATATTCAACGATTATCGTTCAGATACTCGCTCTCGGTGTGCCGGTTATGCTGTGGTGCGTTTCGAACTGGTGTCTGACAACGCTCTTCGACGGAGAAGGAAGCTTCAAGGACATTTATATTTCAACAACTTATTCGCTCTCACCCCTTCCACTTCTCGTTATCCTTTCTACCGCAATGACCAACGTGTTCACTGTTACCGAGGGTCAGATGGTAACGATGCTCGTAACGATTGGCTGGATTTGGGCAGCAATACTCTTGTTCTTCGGTACTCTCGAAACTCACGACTACACGATGGGCAAGAACGTTCTCACAATTATCGGAACGATTTTGGCAATGGTTGTCATTATGTTCGTTGCAATACTCTTCTCGAGCTTGCTCATTAAGATGGTAACGTTCATAATTTCGCTATTCACGGAAATCGGAAACCGAGCGGCATAAAGAGCAGGAGGTAACTTAACAATGAAACTTAATAAAATATTATCGTCTGCTCTTGTAGTTGTACTTCTTTTTGCAGCATTGATAGGAGTAATTCCTCCTATAACTGCAGACGCGGCGTACGTTCCGGACGACACCGCACCCCAGCTCACATCGGAGCAGGTAAAGAAGATAGTAAACGATGCGATGAAGTACGATTTCGACAGCGCTGAGGAAATGCTCAATTACGAGCTTGAAAATAAGTATCTTATTTCCACCACCTCAGAAAGCGGAGAGTACACGATTTTTGTAAACCGCTATACCGGCGTTCTTTACTACAGAAATAATCTCACCGGTCAGATACTCACAAGTAACCCATATAGCTATCAGGGCGACTCAACTAAGCGAGTTGACGACGAAACCAGAAAGAATTTGCTGAGCCAGATCAACCTTCAGTTCAAGGAGATCACGTCGGGATCGGAAAAAAATATTCCTTACAACTCAACGACATGGGCAGCACTTTACGGTCAGATATCGACCGAGTTTATCGCTGATGGAATCCGCGTTAACTACGTTCTCGGAGATACTTCTACAAGATTCCTTCTTCCCGGTAGAATAAAGGCTGATAAGTATGAGGAAATGATACTCCTTCCTCTGCTTGACAAGTTCCGCGAGAAGCTTGAGGAATATTGCGGTGAGCAGTATCCCGATACTAATTTCTCATTCCTCGATAACCCCAATTATGTATCCAGAACGGTTAACGGCTACGTAAACGCGAATACCGTTACAACCTACGTTAAGGATATGACTAAAATCTTCAAGACGATATACAAGAACGCGAAGTATTATCAGTATACCGAATTGACTGAATTGGCATCCGATATAACCGGATTCAGAAACAAGTACTTCCTTAACGATCCCGCAGCAGTAAAAGGACCTACTCGTGATACGATGATAAAGGATTACTACACTGCCGCAGGAGACGTTGATCCTAACCTTGAAATCTTCACCACGCTTGAGCCTATATACGTATTTGACGAGGGAGCGGGAATTGAAGATAAGAGAAGCTATTCTGCAAAGTTCAGAAAGTACGCAGGTGATTACAGCTTCTCGGATATGTATGCCGATGAGCTTGAATGCGGTTACGTTGACAACAGCGGTCAGAAGCCGGTCTTCAGATGCGCTCTTGAGTACACCTTTAACATAGACGGCACCCTTTCGGTTCGTCTTCCCGCAAACTCTATAACCTTTGACGAGGCAAAGTACACTCTTGTATCTATCGCTCCGATTTCTTATTTCGGTGCAGGCGATGCGATGAGAGACGGTTATATCTTCTTCCCTGACGGAAGCGGAACCGTAATTGAGTACGGTGATTTCTACGGCAAGGTAAACGTAAACGTTTCCGAGCGACTTTACGGAGATGACTATGCATATTCCAAGATAACAGGTAAGCGTCACGAGCAGGTAACTATGCCGGTTTACGGAATAGTTAGCGAGGTTGGTACCAACGAAACCACCAAAAACCTCACAGATAAGGCAACCGTCACCAACGGATTCTTTGCAATAATCGAAGAGGGCGCTGCTCTTGCAACTCTGAATTATAAGGTCGGTACGACTAACGGTCACCCCTATGCATATGCATATACTTCATACACGCCCTACCCCATGGATATATACGATCTGTCGGATCAGATATCAGTTGGCGCGAGCGAAGAATATACAATGGTGGCAAATACCAAGTACAACGGCTCTTACGTAACCAAGATTGTAATGCTTTCCGATGAGGAAGTCGGAGCAACTATCAGTGCTATTTCCGGCGGAAGGTGTAACTATTCTCCTGCATCCTACGTTGGAATGGCTAACTACTACCGCGAATATCTCAAGGACAAGGGAGTTCTTGAGTCACTCGGTTCCGTAACCGATAATCTTCCTCTTTATATAGAGGCACTCGGTTCGATTGAAATCGTTGACAAGGTTCTTTCATTCCCGGTAACCAAAAAGCTTCCTCTTACTCGCTTTGAGGACGTTTACACCATCTACGAAGAGCTTGCTAACTGCAAGGATAAGTTCCTTGAAAAAGCAACCGAATATGAGGAAATGGCAGATGAGGCCGAGGACGAGGCTCTCGCAGCATCCTACAAGGCAACTGCAAAATCATATCGTGAGATGGCAAAGGAGCTCGTTGATATCGAAAACGTCAACTTTAAGCTTACCGGCTTCGGTAACGGCGGTATGGCTTACACCTATCCTACCAAGGTAAGATGGGATAAGGCTTGCGGCGGTGCGGCTGGTCTTGCATCTCTTATGCAGAAGGCTGATGAGATATCCGAGAGCCTCAATGCAAAGCTTGGCATATTCCCCGATTACGACTTTATGTACGTAAATAATTACGAAGCATTCGACGGAATTTCCACCAGAGGCAATATATCCAAAATGGTTGATAACCGTTATGCATCAAAGCAGACCTATAACTCTATTATCGGTATGTACGAGAGCTTCTTCACACTCGTTGTAAACCCCGGAGCTCTTGAAAACCTTTATTCCAAGTTTATTTCTCAGTACAGCAAATACGACCTTAGCGGTGTGTCGGTTTCTACTTTGGGCTCGGACCTCAACTCTAACTTTGATGAGGACGAAACCGTTGACCGTCACGAAGCAATGCAACACGTATCAGACGTACTTCAGAGTATCAAATACCAGCACGAATACGAGATAATGACTGACGTCGGTAACGATTACGTTTACAAGTACGTTGATCACATTCTCGATGCATGCATCGATTCAAGCCATACGAGATTCTCCTCGTATACCGTTCCTTTTGTTGGAATGGTGCTTCACAGCTACGTGAACTATACCGGCTCTGCAATCAACTATGCAGGTAATGCAGAGTACGACGTTCTCCGCGCTATTGAAAGCGGTGCATCGCTTTACTACATTCTTTGCTACCAGAATTCCGCATACCTCAAGGACGACCCGAATCTCAGTAAGTACTACGGTGTTGACTATACTACATGGTATGACAGCATCGTAACAACCTACGCAAAGCTCAATTCTCAGATAGGCGACCTTCAAAAGTACGAAATCATTGACCACCGCGTAATTATCGGTGAGCGTGTAATCGACGAAAAGGAAGAAAACCAGAATCTGAAGCTGCTCATGGACGAAATGCTCGTTGAGCTCGGAAGCGAAATTCAGGCAGCTCTTAACGAGGCAAACGAGACTCTTCTTTCTCAGAATGCCGAGGTAGGAACTCCTATCAAGCTTATCGTTGACAAAGACGCTATCAAGGCTCAGTTTAACGACCTTCTCGGAATCAGTGACGAGAGCGAAATTAACGAGGCACTTGAGGCTATGCTCGTTAAGTTCTATGCAGACATAGACGTAATAGTAGCAGAATTTGAAGATAAGTATGCAATCCCCGAAGAAAATACGAAGACTCCCTACGAGATTGAGGTTTCGTCTGTTGAATATACCTCTCAGTATTCATTCATCACCGATTCTCTTGCAACCGACAAGGATTACGTTCGTACTGACTTCACCAGTGACGTTGATAATATCGTTATAGTAACCTATTCCAACGGCGTTGACACGGTTAAGTTCGTTCTTAACTACAATATCTATTCCGTAACCGTTAACCTTGGTGACGAGGGTGTTTGGGAGATAGGTAAGTATTCATACCAGAGAATTGAAGAAGGAGGTAATGCATAATGGATGACAAGATAAAGCTTGCCGCAGAGGGCGCTCCTGCAGAAGCAGGTGTTTCTCCCGCTGAGGTTTCGGTAACCGATCTTGATTCAAAAACCGGTCTTCTTAAAAAGCGCCGCAAGGTTGGTCTTGACACAAAGCGTGCGCGTGCGGGATATGTGTTCGTTCTTCCTTTCATAATCGGTGTAGTTTGCATTTATCTCCCGATTCTTCTCGACTCTATCTGGTTCAGTATTAGTAACAGCAGACCCGGTCAGCCGATAGAAATCGTTGGCTTGGCTCACTATAAGTCAGCCTTCGGCTCTCAGCCCTTCATAACTCAGCTTGTTGCCGGAATTCAACAGCTTGTATTTGAAATTCCCGCGGTAATCATATTCTCGCTCTTCATAGCAGTTGTTCTTAACCAGAAGATGCTTGGTAGAGCAGTATTCCGTGCGATATTCTTCGTTCCGGTTATTATAGCAACAGGTCTTATGGAGTCTATTAACGCGACCGATAGAATGGACGATGCGACTGCCGGCGGTATTAACAGCGGTTCGGGCAGCGGAGGATCAAGCGAGATTATCTCGGTTCTTGACATAGAGAATCTCTTTGCCGGCATGGCAGTAGGAGCACCCATTGTAGCATACGTAGTTGATCTTGTAAACAACGTTTACAACATTATAAACTACTCGGGCGTACAGATGCTTATATTCCTTGCAGGTCTTCAGTCAATATCTCCCTCTATATACGAGGCGTGTCAGATTGAGGGTGCAACCGGATGGGAAACCTTCTGGAAGATAACCTTCCCCATGATATCTCCCATGATTCTTGTTAACTCTGTGTACACCACGATAGATGCATTTACCAGAACTCAGAACCCGGCGATGATATACATTTCGGATATCAACGATTACGGTCTTCAGACTGCTATGTATTGGATTTACTTCCTGATAGTTATTCTTATTATAGGCGCTATTGCAGCAATTGCATCGACGTTTATATTCTATCAGAGAAGAGATTAAGGAGGTGTGCGCTGTGGAAAATAATACGATGATTACAAAAGAAACGAAAAACAAAATTCGTGTTGATTACGAAGGCAAGCTCACCTTTAAAGAAAGACTCTTAAGCAAAGTCAAGACCTGGAACACCTGGCTCAAGGTGATAGTAAACATCTTCCGTTTCATACTGATGCTTGGTGTATCCTACGTAATTCTGTTCCCGTTCATTTCGAGAATAGCAGGCTCGTTCATGCCTCTGGCTGACGTTCTTGACCCTACCGTTTCTCTTATTCCCAAGGATTTCACGCTTGATATATACAAGTACCTTATAGTAGAGAAGCATTACTTTGACGCACTTTGGCATACGGCGTTGCTTTCATTGCTTTGCGCATTGATTCAGACGCTCATCGCCTGCGTTATAGGATACGGTCTTGCTAAGTTCAAGTTCAAGGGTAACACCGCGATAATGCTTGCGGTGGTTATCTCGATGGTTATTCCTCACAGAACACTCTCACTTGCTATGACAAGACACTTCACCGAGTTTGACCTCTTTGCCGTGCAGTCTGTCAAATCAATAGAAGGATTAGAATGGATGAAGGGTCCGATTGAGCTTATTTTGGGCGAGGCGCCTGAAATAGCCAACACCTTCTGGCCTCTGATTATTCTCTCGATAACCGGACTTGCATTTAAGAACGGTCTTTACATCTACATGATGCGTCAGTTCTTCAAGGGCGTTCCCGATGAGCTTGAGGAAAGTGCTTACGTTGACGGTTCGGGCGTGTTCCGTACCTTCTTCATGATTATTCTTCCTCTCTCCGTGCCTATGATGATAACGATATTCCTGTTCTCATTCTCTTGGCAGTGGACGGATGAATTCTATACAAGAATATTCTGGACCGACCCCAACAGCGAATTCTATCTGATGCCTGATATCTATCAGCAGCCTGATATGATTGGCAACGTTACGGGTGCCGCTATTTACAACAACGTAATACAGAACACCGCAGGTATACTCATAATTTTACCTTTGGTTATTATGTACCTGTTCTGCCAGAGATATCTGGTGCAGGGTATCGAGCGTTCCGGACTTGTAGGTTAATATTCAATTTTAAAGCAAAAAGAAAAGCCGCGTTGCCAAATGGCAACGCGGTATTTCTTTTTTGTGTTTTGCTGAATGAAATTTCTATTATCGCACGGGATTATTACTGCTGTGCGGTATCCGAAATCCAGTTCGAATCAAGAATAACGAGCTGATAATAGGTTTTGTTTCCGCCTACGAAGATTGCATAAAAGTCCTTTGCAACGTATGCACCGGGAGACGTCGAGCTGTCCTCTATTGAGAAGAGGGACTTCCAATCGTTTCCAAGATTGTATTTCATAACGTCATCTCTGAAATTTTCGTTTTCTATTTCCGTTTTTGCGCTCTACCGTACCTTCGTACGCCTTCGCTCACGAATAACGAAATTTTCTGCTCTAAACCCAACCTCCCGGGTTAGAGCTTTTCTGCTATGTCGTATATAAGCCTCTCGGTCTTCTCCCAGCCAAGACAGGGGTCGGTGATAGACTTTCCGTAAACCTCATCGGAAGAAATCTTTTGACATCCGTCCTCAATATAGCTCTCAATCATAAGCCCCTTGACAAGACTTTTAATTTCGGGAGAATGGGTTCTAGAATGGATTATTTCCTTGGAAATACGTATCTGCTCGAGGAATTTTTTGCCGGAATTGGAGTGGTTAGTGTCTACTATGCAGGCGGGATTTGCAAGTGAGGAGGCGGAATATTTCTCGTAGAGGTCGTAAAGGTTTTCGTAGTGGTAGTTGGGATAGGATTTTCCGTTCGCGTCAACGTAGCCTCGCAGAATTGCGTGTGCGTATGGGTTTCCGTCACTTTTTACCTCCCAGCCTCTGTAACAGAAAACGTGTGAGCTCTGTGCTGCCTTGATGGAGTTCATCATAACCCCGATATCTCCGGAGGTGGGGTTCTTCATACCAACGGGAACGTCCATTCCCGAAGCGGTCAATCTGTGCTGCTGGTTTTCCACAGAGCGCGCACCAACCGCAACGTATGCCAGAAGGTCGGAAAGATATCTTGCATTTTCTGGGTAAAGCATTTCATCGGCACAGCCAAAGCCGGTCTCGGAAAGTGCTCTTATATGCAGCTTTCTTATGGCAATAATGCCCTTGAGAATATCGGGTGCTGAGTTGGGGTCGGGCTGATGAAGCATACCCTTGTAGCCTTCGCCTGTGGTTCGGGGCTTGTTGGTGTATATTCTCGGTACGATAAGTATCTTATCCGAAACCTTGTCCTGCACACCTCTGAGTCTGTATATATAGTCGATGACCGAATCCTCGTTGTCGGCAGAGCAGGGGCCTATAATCAGAATAAATTTGTCACTCTTTGCTGTGAAAATATTTTCCATCTCGGAAATTGACGCCTGCCTTGCACGCGCGATATCATCTGTAATGGGGTACTTCTTCTTTATCTCCATGGGAATTGGGAGCTTGCGGTAAAAATGCATATTCATATCTTTGCTTAGTCCTTTGCGGTTGTGTTTTGATTTTCAGAAAATTTCAATATTTATTCCAAGCTGTGTCAGGTGTTCGAAAAACTCCGGGTAGCTTTTGGAAACGGCTTCGCATCCATCAATCTCACCACCCGTGAGGGTTAGGAGAATTGACATTGCCATGGCAATTCTGTGGTCGCCGTGCGAGGATATCGGCTCTTTGGGAGGGTGAAGAGTCGAGGGTTTGACGGTAACAGAGCTTTCGCGTACCGTCACCTCGGCACCGAGCTTTGAAAGCTCCTCTGCCATAACGGAGGCTCTGTCGCTCTCCTTGATTTTCAAGCGAGAAGTGCCGGTGAATTCAGCTCCGTTAAGTGCTGCGGCAAGCGCAAAAAGTATCGGAGCAAGGTCGGGGCAGTCGCTCAAATCAATGCGCGGTGCGCCCCCCTTCAGCCTTGCGAATAAATCTGTGTAAACGCGGTCTGCCTGCGCCGAGTCAGCGTTAAGTCCTTCGACATGCACGTTGCCGCCGATAACCGTGAGCGCATCAATAAATGCCGCACCGGAATAGTCACCCTCAACGCTAACGTCGCACGGTGTATAGCCTCCGCCCGAAATAACAATGGTTTCGCTGTCGGAAAAATACGCTTTGGCACCAAATGACCCAAGCGCACCGAGCGTCATAAGAATGTAGCTTTTGCTTTCTATTGGAGGGAGCAGGTGAATTGTGCTCGGCTCAGAGAATGCTGCAAGCGCGAAAATGAGTCCCGATATAAACTGACTGCTGACGTCGGCTCTTACGGTGTATTCACCGGGTGAAATAGGGCCTTTTACCCGGTATCCCGAGGCATTTTTTTCAAACAGCATGCCGTGCCGTGCGAAAAGCTCTTCGTAAACCGACATAGGTCTTTGTAAAAGCCCCGGTTCTGCCGTAAAAATTGCTTCGTTTCCCGAAAGCGCTACTATGGGAATAAGCATTCTTGCCGTGCTTCCGCTTTCGCGACAGTAAAGCGGAAGTGTAGGGGTCGCGTGGCGCATATCGGTGCCGCATACCTTATAATCGTTTCCGATTTTTTCGAATTTTACTCCGAGAGCTGAAAGGCATTCAATGGTGGCTCTGACGTCGTCACAGCTCGACACGCCCTTGACGTAGCTGATACCGTTTGCCATAGCGGCACAGATGAGAAGCCTGTGCGCCATGCTCTTTGAGGCGGGGGAGAGAACCGAGCCGCGTGCCTTGCCGGGCTTTATTTTAATCTTCATTTATCTTTTCAAGAAGAATATTGCAGGCGTCGGTGTAGCCGTCGAAGCCGCGTCCCGTTACCGTTGCAATGCAGGCGGTGCGTATATAGCTTATCTGCCTGAAATCCTCTCTTTCCTCAACTTTAGAAATGTGCACCTCGACTGTGGGAATTTTAACCGAGAGCAGAGCATCAAGCAGAGCGATGCTGGTATGTGTGTATGCACCGGGGTTAATTACTATGCCGTCCGCCGATTCAAAATACGCCTCTTGTATTTTGTCAACAAGGTCTCCCTCGTGATTTGATTGGTAGAAAACGCACTCGGCACCGCGGGCGTCACAGTGCTTGCGGATTTTCTCAACGAGTGACGCATAATCAGCGCTTCCGTATTTTTCCGGCTCTCTTATTCCCAGCATATTGAGATTAGGGCCGTTTATAATGTAAAGCTTCATAAAAGCTCCTTTTTATGTATTTTTCGTGTAGCTTTGTCCGCAGAAATCGGAAATTATAAGCTTCGCAACCTCGTCAGCGGATAAATCGGCGTCAATGCGGACGTCAGAGGCGGAAATATAAAGCTCGTAACGCTCGCGGTAACGCTTTTCTATATCCTCTTTTGTTGAGGAAAGAGGTCTGTCTTCGGTTGGAATCAGCGCCCAAAGAGGTCTGTCTATAAAGTATATTTTTCCGTTTTCGCGAAGCGCATTTACGTTTTCTTTTCGGAGCACTGCACCGCCGCCGGTTGCGATAATCTTGCCGCCTGCCGCAGATACCGATAAAACCGCAGAGCTCTCGGCATCGCGGAATGCGCTCTCTCCGCGCTTCGAGAATATCTCGGGGATAGTCATTCCGCATCGCTGACCGATTATCTCGTCTGTGTCAAGAAATTCACGCGAAAGCCTCTCGGCAATAATTTTGCCAACCGTCGTTTTTCCCGATGCAGGCATACC
>JAZNDN010000002.1:0-59451 GCA_045588085.1 Eubacteriales bacterium | reverse complement strand
TTATTTCCTTGATTATTTTGCTAAAAAGGAAGGTTATTCTAAGCTTGAGCATAACGAACGTAAAAATCGAGGTTTTCTTAATGAGCGCGGTGTGGTTACGGTTGTATGGGGTAATATGGGTACCGGAAAGACGAGAATGTTGACGTCCTTGGCATTGTCTGCAGAAAAACAGCTTCGTGACCAAGCTTTAGAGATTCTTTTGGAAACGGATATGAAATTTCCGAATTTCCCCTGGGTGAAATTACGATCTGAGGTTCAGCGAAGAATGGAAGATCATACCATTGTAGATATTTTTTCTATTAGACGTTGGATAAGAGAGTGGCGAGACGATTACGTTTATTTTTATGATAACGGTCTTCTTTCTTGGTATAAGCGTAAGGTTCGTAAGGGAAAAATCAAGGTGGATAAAACATTTGGTTATGACTGGGAGCATTATCGGAATGTATATAATGATAATCTCACTGTAATAAGTGTATATGACGCAATAGAGGATTATGCACAAGCGTTTTTTGTGTATGCTATACAAACGTCTTACATATTTTCCAATTATTCGATTCGCGTAGATTTGGACGTTAAGAATGGTACGACGTTTCCTGTTTTTAACGACGATTTCTTTCATCGGAATCCTCAATATCAGAGTCAGTATTCTAGATACTGTCATGTTATTGATTTTGATATGCTTCGTCTCGGAAAGCGTATGCTGGAGGAAAATCCGAATAAGAACGCTCTTGGCTTTGGCGTTTACGTTGTTTCGGAGATTGACAAGGAGCGTATTAACGAGCTTGAGATTCGTAAGCGGAAGAGTTCCAAGAAAAAAACTATTACTGAAGAAGATTCAGATGAATGCACCCAGGAAAATGATTTGTTTAACGCTTGCCTTAAGATGATAAGGCACGCAACCGTTATTGCGAATCGTGTGTTTGTTAAGGTGTTATGTGACCTTCAAAGACCGGAAGATTGGGGAGCTGCCGGAAGAAGCGTTGGTGAGGTAGTGTTTATTGATTATAAAGATGATAAAACGTGTGTGCTGCCGTTTTACTCTCCGTTTTGGCTTTTAAGCTTTGTCGGAAAATTGGTTTTAAAAATGTATGATAAATCTTATTTGCGTTATATGTCAGAACACGATGATAATACGCTTTTTATGTATTTGTTTAAAAATATAGCTACTCCTATATCTCAGTATATAGATAGAAATGAAAAACTCTTCGGCTGCCAGGTGTTCCATCTTGAGGTGGAATCTGGGCGTCTTGAGGGAAAGGTTAAGGAACGTAAATTTTACGGCATGGATAAAAAAGATTTTTCGGCACGTTATTGTACCGACGCCATGTCTTCTATTTTTGACTTGCCTAATACGGTCTCAATTGCCGATTTTGTTGAATATGCTTCTCTTATGGCAACGAAAGCAGAGAGAGACCTTCAAAAAAGTCATTTTCAGTCAGATTTAAATAAATACATAGCATAAGTGCTTTTAATTAAGTGAATCCATATTATTAAAACCGTTATAGTAGACATCGTAATCAGCATCGGGATAAAACTCGGTTTTCTGAACCTCTCCATCTAAATGATAATTTTTACTTGTTATTTTTAGGAGTGCTGGTCCTGCAAGGACGAAAGTAGCGTCGTTTTCCACAGTCGGCTGTGGTAAACGTGCGGATCGTTTTAAAGAATTAACCTGAGGTTTTCCACTTTTCCATAACGCCGTCAAGTTACGGCGCTTTAGCCTTTATGGTTGTGGTAAAGTGGTAAACCTCACGGCAGAAAGGTTTGAATTATGAATACTGTTCAATATGAATATATACGCCCTACCAAAGATATGCCTTGGTACGATGATTATGCAAAGCATAATACTTTGTGTAAGGTCTATAACGACGGTGGCTGTTATGTTGCTATCCCCCCCATGCAATCGGGTAAGAAAAAGAAATTTACCAAGAGTATTCGTATGCCTATTGATGACGCTTTTGATGAGGCTTTTCTGAAAGCAATAAAAGAAGGTATTTCTGGTACTGTACTGCAAGATTATATATGTGGCATTTTAAGAGAGGCTTATCCTGATTATTGGGGTTTGGCTGAATATGTAGCGAAAAAGATTGTTAAATCAAAAAACAATATTCAGGCGCGAAAGAAAAGATTTCGAAGAAAAGCCTTTTTGCATACTTGGAATTATTTTGCAACTTTTACGTACGATAGTGAGCTTTGTGAGGAGGAAGAGTTCCGGAAGAAGCTTCGAAAATGTCTTTCAAATTTACATTCTCGTAGAGGTTGGCTTTATATGGGCGTTTTTGAAAAAGCGCCTGATACGGGACGTTTACATTTTCATGCTCTTCTTCATGTCCCAGAGGGGCAAATGGTAGGTACAATAAAAGAATATCGTAATTGGTCTTTAAAGCAGCATAAGATGCAAATAACTCACAATAATGATTTCTTCGCTGCGCGTTTTGGTATCAATGATTTTTCGCCGCTTTCCGAAGCTGAATTACGCAATGGGAAAACATTGAGCTATATACTAAAGTATATCGAAAAAACTGAAGAGCGAATCATATATTCTCGTGGAATACCGTCTGATTTTTACTATATGGTAAACGATAATGATATCGTTTGTGAAATGGTCGATTTTGTCATAAAATATGTGCTTTTTAATGACGTTATCGATTATGAAGAAGATATAAAGCCTCGAAATATGACAAAAATATCACGTAAAAAAAGAGAAAATAGAGTGTTGCGTCTATAAATAATTGAAAAGTGCATATATTTTTTGCCTCTGAAAGCCAGAGGCTTTTCGTGTTTGTAAAAATCAGTCAAAACTTGTGAAAAACGGCGACTTTGAGCGGTTTAGCGCCAAAGCGCCGTTTCTTTTTTATTCAAAACCCGGTAAAATCTGACTGTCGGTGGGTTGGCACCTTGACCGCCGCGCATCGCGCGGCGCTCGTATATGTCAAGGTGGCGTCTAATGCTCTCTCGCTAAAAATTCAGTTTAAGGCTAAAAATTTTTACGGTGTGTGGGAGGAATAGGAAGAGGAAGGCTTATAAAAATTTACTTGTTGCTTGACAACGGCTTGCTTTTGTGGTAAAATGGTGGCAAGAACGGACAAGCCGTCCTTGCCGGGAGAGGGTGTTACTTAATTCGTAACAAAACGTAGATGATTATGCTATCCGGAATCTGCAGTTCGCGAAGAGCTATAATCAATTTGCAAATTTGTTTGATTGTCATTGAAACACCCCCTTTCGGCAGAACGGAAAGTCCGTTCTTTTTTTGCCATAGAACCGCAAAGGCTAGCCGTTGTCAAGGATTAGGGGTAAAAATGAAATTATTTAAGAGTGAAGGAGAATATGATGCAATATAGGCATTACAACTCACCGTATACAGCTCAGGAAAAATTGAAAGCGCTTACGTTATGGAAAACAAGCACGACGGAATTTGTGTGTCATAGGTATCACTGTACCGATAGAACTCTTCGCCGATGGCGTAGTCAATATGACGGAACGCTTGAGAGCCTTGAGAACAGATCTCACCGCCCTTTGACGCCGCATCCGAAGGAGCAGACCGACGAGGAGAAGCGCCATATACTTAATCTGATACGTAGAACCCCTAATATCGGACTCAACGAGCTTTACGGTAAGCTGCGCCTTAATTACGGTTATACCAGGAATCCCGCAACGCTTTACCGTTATCTGAAGCGCCAGGGCTTCTATGCGAACCGCTCGAAGAAGAAGCCGTATTCTCCGAAGCCATATGATACTCCGGAACAGATTGGGGAAAAGTGGCAGCTCGACGTCAAGTTCGTGCCGTTTGAGTGTCGGACCTACGCTGTTCTTGCCGATCGTAATTTCTTTCAGTATACCGTCATAGACGAAGCAACCAGAGAGCGCTTCATATACGCTTACGAAGAACAAACGGCTATGAATACGATAGATTTCCTTACGAGAGCCTTTCTGTATTTTGGTTATAAGCCGAAGATTATACAGACCGATAACGGATCCGAGTTCACTTATACCCGGCAAACTCGTTTGGATAAGCTTCACCCTCTGGACCGGTTCTGCGATGAGAACGGTATTGAGCATAAGCTGATTAAGCCTAGGACTCCCCGGCATAACGGAAAAGTTGAACGTTCGCATCGAAACGACAACGAGCGTTTTTACAGATATCTTAAGTTTTATTCGTTCGCGGACCTTCAGAAGCAGATGAAAGCATATCTTCGAAGATCTAACAATATCCCGATTAGTACGTTGAAGAGCCGGGACGGCAAACATAAGTGGCTGACGCCTATCGAGAAGCGTAAGGAGCTTATGTACCTTGATTTCGGTGTCCTGGAATAGCAAATTCAGTCGGCTGAATTGAATAATAGCATAAAAAAAGACCGCCGAAAAGCCGACGGTCCATTTGTCGCGCCAAAAACGCTTGAAAAAAGCCTCATTTTCATGCTTTCTTTGCCCCTTCGGGGCTTCGGAACGCTGAAAACGAGGCTTTTTCCATAAAATTTCAAAAAATCTCAAACTTTTTTCGGAAAAGTCATTGACAAATCATCATTTTGAAAATATTTTGAAAATTGTTTTTTAAAATTTCACCATTCACTAAGAACGCAACGCAGCTAAAGGTTTGTGTGCCAAAAAAACTGTGCCGTTATTGGTCATAGTGCCTAAAAATATTTTCAAAACATTGATAAGTTCTTAAAAAAGGTTGACTTACCGGGAACATAAAAGTATAATATCTTTAAATTGCCGCTTGACAATTACTTACTAGTAAGTAAGCGCAGAAAAACGAACGTGAAAAAGCAGCTTCTCTCGCGCTTGCTATTTGAATAACGGAGGAAAAAATATGGCTAAATTTTTGCTGGAAAAGGGTGTAGACAAGGAATGCCGTATATCAGCAAAGGATTTTGACCTTTGCATCGACCTTAAAGAAAAAAAGCTCGATGATGAAAAAATGAAGGTTATTATCAAAAAGGCGGAAAAGGCACTCGAAGCACCTATTAATATACTTCCCGTCTCTCACTACAAGCTTTACGAGACGAAGGGTGACAGAAAAGAAACTCAGGACGGTTATTACGAGCGTCGCGAGGCGGCTCTTAATCTGGCGTATGCCGAGTGCTACGAGCGTCAGGGCAGATTTACCGATAAGCTTGTGGATATCATCTGGGCGATAATGGAAGAGACTACCTGGGTAACCCCGGCACACCACAGAGATAACACGCGCCTCGGAGGTGACAGATATCTCCCATCTGCGTATAATCATGACCAGCTTCACGGTATATGTCTTTTCGCGGCTTCTACCGCTGCAGCTCTTTCAATGGTTTATTATCTTTGTAAGGATATTCTTGACGAATATTCTCCTGTTATATCAGAAAGAATTAAATTCTCCGTCAGAGAAAGAATAACCAAGCCTTACATTCAGTGCAGATTCTGGTGGAGCGGCGAATCGGGAGGCAGGGTTCTCAACTGGTGCCCCTGGATAACCTCGAATATTCTTCTTTCCGTCGGGCTTCTTGAAGACGATGAGTATCTACGCGGCAGAGTGCTTGAAAAGGCAATTGTGTCTATAGATGCTTACAGCAACAACGGTGCTATGGCAGACGGTGGATGCGACGAGGGTCCGGGATATTGGGGTGCGGCAGGTGCGGCATATTTCGATTGCCTTGAGCTTCTTTACGATTTTTCCGGTGGCAAAGTGGATATCTTCTCGGAGCCTTACGTTAGGGATATGATGGAATTCATAGTAAAGGTGAACGTCCACGGAAAAAGATTCCTTAACTTCTCAGACTGTGCCCCCGAATCGACTCATAATCCGGCCATGCTTCGCCGAATGGGAGAGAAATGCGGCTCTGAGGTGCTTCGTTCGTTTGCTGACGTTATGGAGCAGTATGACACCCCCGCAGGCATACACGGTCACCCATACCGTGGATACCGCAGTCTTATAACTCCCGCTGGAAAATCCGAAAAGAGTATAGGAATTAAGCGCGTGTGGCTTCCGGCTATGAAAATAATGGCGGCAAGAGAGTTTGACGATACCTCTTTGGGAATGATGGTCGCCGTGACCGGCGGCACAAACGGAACGGCTCATAGCCATAACGACATAGGAAACGTTACCGTATACTACTGCGGAAAACCCGTTTTAATCGACACGGGTGCCGGTGCATACACAAGAAAAACCTTCTCAAAGGATAGATACACGCTTTGGTATATGCAGTCCTGCTACCATAACGTAGCTGATATTAACGGTAAAGGACAGAAAAACGGCTGGGATTACCGCTCATCAGACGAGGTTTACGATGAGAAAACCGGCGGTGTTACGATGCAGCTTGCTACCGCTTACGAAAAAGAGGTCGGTGTAAAATCCTACGTACGCAGCTGCGTTCTTGACGGCGGCACTGTCAGAATTAAAGATAGCTTTGAGCTCGAGACGCTTGGAGAGGTTGATATTCATTTTATAAGTGCATATCGGCCGACCTTGCGCGCAGACGGAAAAATCGAGCTCGCTGAGGGCAGAGTTATGAGCTTTGATGAGGAGCTTAAACCCGAAATTGAAGCATTCGCTGTAGATGACGTATCCCAGGAACAGCGTTGGGGAAGCGATACGCTTTACAGAATACATCTTAGAGCAAAAATCGTAAACGGTGAATTTGATATAACGCTAGAATAACCGTAGGAGCAATTTACCGAGGAGAGATATAAAATGGAAAAGTTATTACATAAGCACGGATACACCGTAAATGATTTACTTCCCTTTGACAAAGTCAGGCTCTTGTCTGACATAAAAGAGCTTAAAGCAGTTCCCGAAAAGGCAGAAACCATAATAAAGCTTGCCGAGGCGGAGCTTGAAAGACCTCTTTTCGCAATTCCGATATCTTCATTTATAGGATACTACAACGGAACTGCGCCCGAGACAATTCCCGAGTTTTACGAGCGCAGGCACGGAGCCTTGGTTTGCGCTATTGCCGAGAGCCTTGAGGGCAAGGGCAGATTTGTAAACCGTATTATCGACCTCGTGTGGTGTATTCTTGAGGAAACTGTGTGGATACACCCGGCGCATCTGCGCGATGCGGGCATGAGCGCAGACCCGATACTGCCGCCCGTGTACGAAAACGGGCAGATGCATGGGGTTGATTTGAGAACCGGTATGACGGTTGGAACGTTGTCGTTCGTTTATATGATTTGCAAGGATATATTCGATAGTATAACTCCGAATATCAACAAGAGAATAATCAAAGAACTCAGAGAAAAGGCACTGTATCCCTATATCCGGAGTTCGTTCTGGTGGGACGGTGCAAAAGACAGTAAGGTAATTAACTGGGGTACTTGGATAACCAGCGATATGCTTATTGCGATAGCTATCGCTGAGAGTGATGAAAATATCCGTCGCGCTGTATTTGACAAGGCAATGATGACGATTAATTCATACACGCTCAATTACTTTAACGACGGTGGCTGCGATGAAGGACCGGGATACTGGGCTGCATCCTGCGGAGGATTGCTTGATTGTCTTGATTTGCTTTACGACCTTTCCGGAGGAAAAATTGATATCTATAAAGAGCCTCACGTAAAGCGTATTTTTGAGTTTGCTGCAAAATACAATATTCACGGAAACCTAAGCATAAATTTTGCTGATGCGGGTCCTATAAACGTATACAATCCCGAGCTTCTTATGAGAATGGGCGAGAAGACAGACTCCGATATGTTAAGAAGCTTTGCAGGACACATGATGAAATACTCATCCGGATATTCCGTATCTCAGGCAACGGCTTATCGCTCCTACAGAAGCCTCTTTACCAAAAGTCCCGAGCCGTGTGAATTCAGAGCGCCTAAAAACGTTTGGTTCCCAGACCTCAAGGTTGGATACACGAGGCAGTCCGAGAACACCTCGGAGGGAATGTTCGTATGCATGTGCGGAGGTAATAACGGTACGAGTCATAACCATAACGACCTCGGAAGCGTAGTGGTTTATTATGGCGGAAATCCGGTTCTTATTGATACGGGTGTCGGCGGATACAAAAAGGAAACCTTCGGTCCCAAGCGTTATACTCTTACTACTCATTCATCGGGATATCATAACACAGTCAACGTTGGAGAATACCTGCAATGCCATGGTGCTCAGTACCGTACCGAGCATGAAAGCTACGACGAGTCAAGCGGCAAGGTGTCAATGCAGATAAAAGGGGCATATCCAAAGGAAGCGGGCATAATCTCCTACGTACGCGAATGCGGAATAGAAGATGCAAAAGCCGTCATAACGGATAAATTTGAGCTTGACGGAGAGCGCGAGGTGGATATCCATTTCGTTACGCACAGAGAGCCAAAGCTTCTTGACGGATGCCGTGTACAGCTTACAGAGGGAAGAGTTATGCGCTACGACGAACGGCTCAGTGCGGAAATTGAAGCCTATCCGGCGTACGACAATGTAATAGAATCGCGTTGGAAAGCGTCTGAACTTTATAATATCCATCTGAGAGCAAAAATTAAGGATGCAACCTTTGTTACCGTAATAGAGTAAATAAAACACCGGTTAATACCGGGTCGTGTCAAAAAGCAAACGAAAACGGAACACCGAACCGCAGAAGGTCGGTATTCCGTTTTTGTTATTTTGCCGTACTTATCTTTTTTGAATTTGCGCGGAAACTCTTGCGCCAGGTTGAAGGTGAGAGCATTATCAGCATCGGGATAATCTCAAGTCTGCCGAAAAGCATCGCAATCGAAAGCACGATTTTCGAGTAATAGGAAAATCCGGCAAAGTTACCTACGGGGCCAACCTCCGCAAGACCGGGACCTACGTTATTAAAGCAGGTAATAACCGAGGTTACCGTGGTTGTAAAATCCTTTCCGTCAACCGATATCAGAAGAGTAAATCCGATTATGAGCATAACGTAAAGGGCGAAATACGTAGTAACGTTTTTTTCGGTGTCGTCGGAAAGCGCTTCACCGTCAAGCCGCAAAGTGTTAATTGAGTGCGGTTTAAGCACACGCTTTACGTTAAGTCCAACCGTCTTAAGAAGGATTATGAATCTTGACATCTTAAGTCCGCCGGCGGTGGAACCTGCACAGGCACCGAGAAGTGTCAGGAAAACTATAAGAATCTTTGAAAATTCAGGCCAAAGAGCATTGTAATCGGTTGTTACAAAACCGGTGGTTGACATAATAGAGGTAATCTGGAAGAATGCGGTTCTTATGCACTCACTGATTCCTGAAAATTGGTCACCGACGTTATGCCATACGTTGACGGTTATAAGCACTGTTGCCAGCGCAGTGAGAAGAATGTAAATTCTAAACTCTTCGTTCTTTAGCACGGGGCGTAGCTTTTTTACTATTATGAAGAAATACATATTGAAATTTATACCGAATATCAGCATAAATATTGCTACTATCCACTCAGCTGCGGGATTATTGTATCCTGCTATTGATGCGTTTTTAACCGAAAATCCACCGGTACCGGCAGTAGATAAAGCAGTTACTGCAGAGTCATAAAATCCGAGTCCGGAAATCAGCAGAGCAATCGCCTCTGCGACGGTCAGGAAAATATATATTCCGTAGAGTATAAGTGCCGTTTGCTTCGCTTTCGGTACCAGCTTATCCTTGGTCGGTCCGGGAACCTCAGCGCGCATTATGTGTATGGCATTTCCGCCAAGACTGGGTACAATAGCAAGCATGAATACCAGAATTCCCATACCGCCTATCCAGTGCGTGAAGCTTCTCCAGAATAAAATTCCTCGGTTAAGACTCTCTATATCTGTAAGAATAGTTGCTCCGGTTGTAGTGAAACCGGAAACGGTTTCAAAAAGTGCGTTAATATAGTTTGGAATGGCGTTGTCGAATACAAACGGCAATGCACCGAAAAGCGAAAGCAGAATCCAGCTTCCGGCAACGCACACAAATCCCTCTTTTGCGTATATTTTGTGCTCGCTTGGACGAATAAGGATGAGAGGTACGGATACCAAAAGAAGAATTGCTATTGTATAGACGTACGGAAGAACCGATTCACCAAAAACCGCGCTCACAAGAAGTGGCAAGAGCAAGAGTCCGGCTTCAATCGCAAGCACGAATCCGAATAGCTTTCCTAATAACTTGTAATTCATTATTCGATAATATCCTTAATACTGTTCATTTTGCCCTCAAGGCTTATGACCACAACCGTGTCACCCTTTTGAATCGAATCGTTACCTGAGGGAATTATAACGTTTTCATCGCGAACTATGCAGCATACGAGGCAATCCGCCTTCTTCTTAAGCTTTTTGAGCGGAATGTCGGTAATGCCTGCAACCGCTTCGTTTATTTTGAATTCAAGAGCCTCGGTTTTGCCGTTCATCATTTTGTGCAGAGATTCTATTTCCGAGCCGTCAGATGCGGCAAATGAGCGAACGAAACGCAGAATATAGCTGACCGTGCTGGATTTCGGTGAAACTATGCTCTCAATTCCAACCGAACTGAACAGGTCGATATAAGGCAGAGAGGATATCATGGTAACCACCTTTGGAACGTTCACGGTTTTGGCGAACATAGAAACTATGGCGTTCTCCTCGTCTATTGCGGAAAGCGCAAGGAATGCATCTGCATTGCGAATACCCTCTTCGAGCAGAATTTCCTGAGAGGTTACGTTGCCGTTAATCACCGTCAGTGAGGGGAATTCAGCAGCAAGTGCTTCGCAAAGTGCTCTGTCACGCTCAACGACTACGGTGTTCAGATTATGCTTTTTGAGAAGCTCCGCAAGATAATAGGTAGTTCTTCCGCCACCGGTGATAAGCAGCTCTCCAACCGGTTTCTGATAGCAGCCTGCAGCCTTGAACAGCTTATTTATCTCGCTCTCATCTGCCGTGACTCCGAGAATATCACCCTCGGAAATAACGAAATCACCGGAGGGAATGTATACTGCTTCGCCTCTTTTGACCGAACAAACCAAAAACTTTATTCCCAGTTTTTCCCGAAGCTCGAACAGCGAGGAGCCGATAAGTGCCGAGTTCTCGGTGACGGTAAATTCCGCAAGGTCAACAAGACCGCCGCAGAAGCTCTCAAGTCTTGCCGCAGACGGACAGCGCAGAATTCTGTATATCTCCTTTGATACGGCATACTCGGGATTGATAGTAAGCGATAGGTTTATGTCGTCCTTCATCAGATTCATAAACTCGGAATACTCGGGGTTGCGAACTCTGGCAACGGTGTGCCTCGTGCCGAGTTTTTTTGCAGCAAAGCAACACAGAATGTTAAGCTCGTCCTCGTTTGTGACCGCAATGAGCATATCAGCCTTGGAGGCACCGGCATCCTTTAAAACCGAAATGTCTGCACCGTTACCGAGCAGAGCCGTTACGTCGTATGCATTCGCTACCTCGGTAAGAGTAGAGCGGTCTTTGTCAATAACAGTAATTGCATGGTTTTCAAGCGCAAGCTGAGCGCATATCGCCGTACCGACGCCGCCCGCACCGATTATAATAATCTTCATATGTGTATCCTTTTGTAAGAATGGAATTAGTTGGACCGATTGCTTCTATTTTACTACTTTGCATACAGTTTGTCAAGTAAGGCGCAATTTTCAGACGAAACTATTGCTTTTTCTATAAAATATTGTTAAAATATAATGTGTTTGACACAAACGCAAAAATTTTCAATCAAGCAGCATGGCAGAAAGGGAGAAAAATGTCGATAAAATATATTCTTCTTGACCTTGACGATACTCTATATGATTTTAAAAGTGCCGAGGTCGCAGCTATTACTGCCGTTCTCTTGGCGTATGATATACCGCCGAACCCGCATCACATAAAGCGGTACAGCGAGATTAACCGCGAATGTTGGCAAATGCTCGAAGAGGGAAAAATGGCGCGAGAGGAAATTTTGGTTGAGCGTTTTCGCCGATTTTTCACCGAGCTTGGCAAGCCCCACATACCGAGTGAGGTGAGGGATTTATACGAGGCGCATCTTTCGAAAAGTGCTGTGTTCTTTGACGGTGCCGAGGAGCTGTTGACGTATCTGAGAGGGAAATATACCGTTGCGGTAGCGACTAACGGAACTGCCAGAGTTCAGAAGAAAAGAATATCTGAAGGCAGGCTTCGGGATAAAGTGGATTATATTTTTATATCCGAGGAGCTTGGCTATACCAAACCCGCAAGGGAATATTTTGATGCCTGCCTTAAGGCTATGGGGGCTAATAATCCTCTTGAGGTTATTGTCGTAGGGGATAGCGAGTCGTCGGATATCAGGGGCGGAATAAACGCAGGTATCCATACCTGTCTGTTCGAAAAGCCGGGGGGCGTGTTAAAAGAAACCGCCGCAGAATATAGAATTTCCAAGCTTTCCGACCTCAAATCCGTGCTTGCGGATATAGCAAATAGGGAGTCTTGATTTTTAATACAGCAGGGAGAAATATATGAAAAACCGACAGAACAGTTATTATGGTTATCCCATAAGTAACGAAACGATAGCTCTTGCGCAGCGTGCTGAGGCAGACTGCCTTGACGAATTTAAAAAAATAGAGATGAACGCTATGCTCGCCTCAGCAAAGGTTCTTGAGGCGTTTCAGGCGTGCCGTGTGTCTTCCTCGGACTTTATAGATATAACCGGATACGGATACTCAGACCCCGGAAGAGATAAGCTCGAGCAAATCTATGCGAGGGTCTTCGATGCGGAGGATGCTCTTGTTCGTCCTCAGCTTATGTCGGGAACTCACGCTCTCGCAGTAACGCTTGACGGGCTTCTCAAGGCAGGGGACGTGCTGGTTTATATAAGCGGAGAGCCGTATGATACGCTCAGAAGCGTTATAGGAACCTCAGGCGATAGCAGAAATTCTCTCATAAAGCGCGGACTTAAATATGAGGAAATCGACCTTGTGGACGATGATTTCGATATAGATGCCATTAAAGCCAGAATATCAAAGGGTGACGTCAGAGTGGCGGCTATTCAGAGAAGCCGCGGCTATTCAAGAAGAAAGAGCCTGACTATCGATAAAATCGAAAGAGCAATAAAGGCAGTCAAGGAAGCTTGCCCGGACACCTTGGTTATGGTTGACAACTGCTACGGAGAATTTACCGAGGAAAGAGAGCCTACCGCAGTCGGTGCCGATGTTTTCGTTGGCTCTATGATGAAAAATCTCGGCTCGGGCTTCGCAACCAGCGGTGCATATTGCGTCGGAACACGCGAGGCTATTGCTGATATTGCCGAGCGCTTCAGCGCGCCGTGTATAGGAAAGGACCTCGGAGCCAATTTCAATCAGCTGGCTTCCTATTATAAGGGACTGTTTATGGCGCCTGCCGCCGTCGCTTCGACTCTCAAATCTATGGTGTTCGCGGCGAGAATGCTTGAGCTTTGCGGATTTGACGGTGTCAGCCCGAGATATGACGAGAAGCGTACCGATATCGTGCAAACTGCAGATTTCGGCTGCGCTGAAAAGCTTATAAAATTCTGCACGGGTATACAGAAGGGCTCGCCTGTTGAGGCGTATGCGACGCCTTATCCGTCCGAAATGCCAGGATATCCTCACCTTGAGGTCAGCGCCGCAGGTACCTTTATAACAGGTGCAACAAATGAGCTCAGCTGCGACGGACCGCTTGTCGAGCCGTTCACTGCATATATGCAGGGCGGTCTTACCTACGAATACGGCAAGCTTGGCGTTATGCGTGCTATTGACGAGATGACAGACAGGCATCCGGAGCAAGAGTCTGCCGAATGGTAAGAAGCATCTATAATAATAACCGAAGGTGAAAACAAATTGGAAAACAGTAACGGTATATGCTACATAGTCGGCGCAGCCGAATGTAGTCTTCACGTAGCACCATCTTCTGCAGATATGGTAATAGCAGCCGACGGAGGCTACGACAGCCTCGTCCGTGCCGGCATTGTGCCTACGCTCATTATCGGAGATATGGATTCTGTAAGCGACGTTCCGAATGACGTTGAAATAAAGAAATTTAAGATAGAAAAGGACGAAACAGACACTCACTTATCACTTATTGAGGGAGCGTCACGCGGATATAAGGATTTCGTAATTTTAGGCGGTGTCGGCGGACGCAGCGACCATACTTTTGCAAATATTTGCACCCTGCTTTATGCCAAACGCTCAGGGCTGCGGGCAAGACTTGTAACGGAAGACGAAGAGTTTTTAGTCATAGAGAACGAAAAGATAACCATTTCGCGCGGTAAGTATCATGGCGTGTCGGTTTTCGCACTAGGCGGAAATGCCGAGGGGGTTACCGTAAAGGGCGCGAAATACAAGGCGGAAAATATAACTCTGACGCCTGATTTCCCTCTCGGAGTTTCTAACTCATTTGCGTCAGAACATGTAGAGATAGAAGTACTACGCGGTGCGCTTCTGATTATGCTGAGAAAATAATGCACAGAGCTTCTTGACAAAGTCGGCGAGCCGTGCTATAATCAAATCAACCGCATAAGAATATATCGGGGGTGCTTTACGCTGAGATGCCGAGGACTTTCCTTGGCGAACCCTTAGACCTGATACGGATAATGCCGTCGTAGGAAGATTATCGGGCTGTCGCTGTCAGCCTCCTGCCGCACGGATATTTTCTGTGCGGTAATTTTATTAGGAGGAATCTCGCCGAAAGGTCAGGCGAGACGCGATTAATATCGCAGAAAAAATGACAAAAACAGCAATGACAACAAGAAAGCTTGTGGAAAGCTCGCTTATGATAGCCTTTTCCACAGTGCTCAGCCTCTTTAAGCTTATCGAAATGCCGTATGGCGGTTCGGTAACCCTCGCGTCAATGTTACCTATGGTAATACTCAGCTATCGTAACGGAATTTTGTGGGGACTTGGCGCAGGCGGTGTTTACGCCGCAATCCAGCAACTTTTGGGACTTAATAACCTATCCTACGTCACGGGTTGGCAATCGGTAGTCGCAGTTATACTCCTTGATTACATGCTGGCGTTTATGGCAGTTGCCGTGGGAGGTGTGTTCCGCGGTGTGTTCTCTCGCGAAAAGGGAATTGCATACGGACAGGGGAAAGAGCTCGCTTTGGGTATGGTTTTCGTGTGCGTGATAAGATATTTTCTTCATACCGTCGCAGGAGCAACCGTCTGGGCAGGTCTTTCGATACCAAGCACGGCGGCACTCATATATTCGCTCGGCTATAATGCAACCTATATGATACCCGAAACGGTGGTTAACACCGCGGTAGCTGCATATCTGGGTTCTGTAATAGATTTTTCAAAGCAGCAGCCTACAAGGTTTTCCATTACTGCAAAATTATCTCAACCCGAGGTAATGGCAAAGGCTAAAATTTCGAGAACTCTTGCGGTTCTCGCGGCAAGTATAATTACAGGGGCAGTAATAGCCGATACCGTAATAATCTTCCCGCATCTTCAGAATGCCGAAACGGGAGAGTTTACCTTTGCAAATTTATATGCGGTGAGCTGGCTTGCGGTTATTATAGTAAGCGCGGTTTGTATCTTGGCAGCAGCTTCTCTCGCGGTTGCCGCAAAGCTCGTTATGAAGCGTACCGATGCTTCTGCCGACGAGTGAAACCGGAACTGAAGAAATCTTATACAGCGGCACACAGCGAGTCGCAAAAAAACGCATCGGAATTCCGATGCGTTTTTTATGTTAATTAGTGTTTTTTGTACGCCGAGGGAGAAAACGGAAATAGGAAACAAATTTTCAAAATGAAGAAAACAGGCGGTTTTCAACCTCAGCATTTAAACGAAACAGCATCGAGATTAATGAGGGGACAAATAAATGAAACAGCAAGTGTCTGTTTTGTTTTCGTTTATGCCAAAATATGACCGTAAAAAAGAAAGAACCCCTTGGTTGACAAGACCAAGGGGGTTGGAAATGCAATTTATTTAAAATTCAGTAGAATTTTAATATACTGACTTAGTGGTTAAGGTTGCTAAGGCCAAACATCCACTGCATACCTGAAGTGGTCTTAACCTGATCGTCAACAACCTCATTGCCAGATAAAGTAAGTATATCCTCTTTACCGAACTTTAAAATTTCGCATATCGGAGCTTCATATTTCATATAAAAATCCTCCTACTATCGAAATTGCATACCTGACTGCATTATCATTATATCATAGCAGTTTGTAAAATGCAATACCTTTTCAAAAAAATATTTAAAAAGCCAAAAATCCGAAAATTACACCGAAACCGGCTCTTTACTCTCATTTTTCTTTCTTCTTGAGCGATTTCTGCGAGTTGCGGATTTTTTTCTGACGTTGTGCTTTTCAACTGCAGTGTGATAGCTTTGAAGCTGCTCGTCGGTTGCGATATCTACGGTTTTTCTTGCACGCCAGGTATCATTGAAATTCTTGTGAAGCTTCAACGTCATAAGAAGGTTTCCGTCTTTTTCGCAGGAATAAAGGAACGTGTATTTCTGCCCCTTTGAGTGAAGCGGACGCTCGAGAAGCGCCAAAGGCTTTTTGCAAATCGGGCACGCGGGCTTGATAACCGCTTCGTCTTCAAGCATTTCGTTTATCGTAACGTATCCCTCGTCACCCGCATCGGAATCGCCTATGACGATGCTTTCGAGATGCTCACCTCTTTGGGAATCGTAGCCTGCGATACCTGCAGGTACGTCAAGCTTTGCAGCGACGAGCGCCGTAAAATACGCATCGTTGAGCGCATCGTGGGCAGGGAGTCTTTGCGGAATTTCGAAGTGTTCCATAGCGTATTCCAAGGAGCGCTGCTTCGAGCTTCCGTCAGTCTGCCTGTTGAATATAAGCTGGAGGTCGTAGGTCCTGTCAAGCCATTCGGTAGGGAGCTTGTGAACGTTGAAATTTTCTTTGAGCAACGGAATGTCATCGGGACCCCAGGTAAGAAAAACGAAATCCTTACCGCACCACTTGCGGAAGCTTTTTACAGCCTCGGGAAGCGGTGTTCCCATATCCATCATCTCCTGAGTAATGCCGGTAAGCTCGGAAACGTGCCTGTGAAGCTTTTTAAAATATTTCGGCTTAACGATAATCTGATAGGAGCCGCAGGGCTGCATATTCTTATCAAGCTTAACTGCGCCTATCTGAATAACCTCACCGCGAAGCCTGAGAGAAAGCTGCCTTTGAACCGCCAGCGCCTTTTGAGCGTAAGCCTGATTCCATTCAAGGTCAAGCGATATATAATACATTTAAAATCCTCTTCTAATTCGGCCGAAATGCCGGCTGAGATAAAAATCACCAAGAGGTATTATACAATAACCGCCGCCGTATGTCAAGCCAAATATTTAATTTGGAAAAAACGGGAAAACTATCAGCTGTTGCGTACTAAAAAAGCGGTGGCAAGCCTTGACAATCGTCAAGAATTGCTGTATAATTATAAAATAATAATATTATTATGGAGTAGTGTCCGAATTTCGCCATAAAGTGTAAAGGGGTAGTAAAATGGAAAAGGCTGTTATGATACCGCATATATTTGCCTCGGAGGTATTCAACGTCGAGGTTATGCGCCAAAGGCTTCCGGATGACGTATTTTCCTCTCTTATGAATACCATAGAAGCCGGCAAGGAGATAGATGCCGGTATTGCCGATGTCGTTGCCGCAGCCATGAAGGACTGGGCAATAGAAAGAGGTGCAACTCATTTCACGCATTGGTTCCAGCCTCTTAACGGAGTAACTGCGGAAAAGCACGACGCGTTCCTTACGCCTACAAGTGACGGAAAGGCTATAATGGAATTTTCCGGCAAGGAGCTTATCAAGGGAGAGCCCGATGCATCGTCGTTCCCCTCCGGAGGTCTCAGAGCTACCTTTGAGGCAAGAGGATACACCGCATGGGACCCCGCATCCTTCGCATTCATAAAGGACAGCTCTCTTTATATTCCTACCGCTTTCTGCTCCTATACGGGTGAAGCGCTTGATACCAAAACACCGCTTCTTCGTTCTATGGACGCCATAAGCCGCGAGGGATTGCGTATAGTTCGCCTCTTTGGAGATAACGATACAAGACGGGTAACCACCACCGTCGGTGCAGAGCAGGAATATTTTCTCATAAAAGAGGACGATTTCTACGCACGCCGTGACCTATTTTATTGCGGAAGAACTCTTTTCGGCGCACCTGCCGTAAAGGGTCAGGACCTTGACGACCATTATTTCGGAAGTCTGCCCACTAAGGTTGGCGATTATATGCGCGAGCTCGATATGGAGCTTTGGAGACTTGGTATATCGGCAAAAACCAAGCATAACGAAACCGCGCCCGCTCAGCACGAGCTGGCACCCGTGTTCGACACCACCAATATAGCGGTTGACCATAACCTGCTTACTATGGAGTGCATGAAAAAGCTCGCATCCAAGCACGGTATGGCATGCTTGCTTTCCGAAAAGCCTTTTGCGGGAATCAACGGCTCGGGTAAGCACAACAACTGGTCTGTCGGCACCGACACCGGTGTAAATCTTCTCAAGCCCGGAAAGCAGCCCGAGAAGAATAAGCGCTTTTTGCTCGTTCTGGCTGCTGTTGTAAAGGCGGTTGACGAATATCAGGACTTGCTCCGTATATCTGCTGCAACCGCAGGTAACGATTGCCGTCTCGGAGGCCATGAGGCACCCCCTGCGATAGTATCCATATTCCTCGGCGAAGAGCTTGATATGCTCGTGGACGCAATCATTTCCGGTCAGAAATGGGAGCGCCATTCGAGAAAATATATGTCTTTGGGCGTAAGCTCCGTTCCTGCGATACATAAGGATAACACCGATAGAAACAGAACCTCGCCCTTTGCCTTTACAGGTAATAAATTCGAGTTCAGAATGGTAGGCTCGTCTCAGAATATCGCTCTTGCGAATATTGTTCTTAATACCGCAGTTGCAAATTCCTTTGCGGATTTTGCCGATGAGCTTGAGGCAGTAGGAGCCGATAAATTTGAAGAAACGCTTGACGCTATAATTCAGAAAACCCTTACCGAGCATAAGAGAATACTCTTCTCCGGAAACTCCTATTCTGCTGAGTGGGAGCGTGAGGCAGCAGCTCGCGGACTTTGCAATTATAAGACTGCCCCCGAGGCATATGCGCATATTGACGATGAGAAAAACGTCAAGCTGTTTGAGAGATTTGGCGTAATGAGCCTCGTTGAGCTCAAGTCTCGCCGCGAGGTGTTCTTTGCAAACTACCGCAAAATAAAGCACATAGAAGCAAGAACCATGCTTGAGATGGCAATGCGCGATTATATCCCTGCCGCAAACGCTTATCTTGGTGATTTGTGCGAGAAAATAAACAGCATTTCCAAGGCGGCTCCTGCTGTCGCACTCAAGGAGCAGTCACAGCATGTAAAGAAGCTTGCAGAGCTTCTTGATAAGACCTACGCGGCTTATGACACGCTGAATATACTCGAAACACAGGCCACAGAAATTTCAAGCACTGAGGATGCTGCATTCTTCTATAAGGATAAGGTAATCGCAGCTATGGACGAGCTTCGTGCCGCGGTTGACGGTATGGAGGTAATCACAGCTCGCGATTATTGGCCGGTGCCGACATACGGAGATATGACCTTCGGAATTTGATTTTAGAGGGAAGGCATAACATCAAATAAAGGTACGGGCGTGGATTTTCATGCCAGTGCGTAATATAAAATAAGAAGCGCATCGAAATCACGATGCGCTTCTTATTTTATATAATTAAAGGAAGGATTAACTCCATAATCAGCACCGAGAGCGCCGAACCCGTTGCAACGGTAATGAGTCCGCGTCTGAAATAGGCGAGGATTACGGCAACCGCAAAGGCAACGACACCCGATATGACGTAAGAGGTGGCGTGGAAGATTGCGGGGACAGCCATAACAGCGAGCACTGAATAAGGAATATAATAGAGGAACGAGCGAACAAATCGGTTCTCTATTTTTTTGCGGATAAGAAGCATGGGCAGGAGCCTTAAAAGATAGGTAACGCCTGCCATGACGGCAAGATAGATTACGAACGTCATACCTCAGCACCTCCTGTATTCCCAGACAAGAGCACGTGCTCGGAGTCGTGGTTTTTGCCGGCAATATCGGAATCGGAGGAGGGCGTGTCGGATTTATCGTCATCAATAGGGGCAAAAATAGCAAAGGCGACGCTGCAAACAACAGCGCATATGACGATAACGAAGCCCGAGGGGATTGCCGATAGATACGGCAGGTAATAGAAGAGCGCAGAGAGTGCAATGCTTGCCAGCACGAGAAGCGCGATGCGTCCCGAATCTCTTGCAGCGGGGGTGACTATCGCTATAAACATAGCGTACATAGCAACACCGAGCGCACTGACTATAATACTGGGCAGAATGTTGCCGGCGATAGCACCAAGAAGAGTTCCGAGCGACCAACCAAGGTATGGAAGAATAAGCAGGGTGAAAAGATACCGTCTTCCAACCGGGATACTCTTTCCGATAGCAACCGCAAACATTTCGTCGGTGAGGTTCATTGCAATGAGAAATCTGTCGCGCAGCTTGATTTTGCCGTCAAGCGACTGAGACAGCGATACCGACATTAAGGAATAACGCGAATTTATGACGAGCTGCGTGAGTGCAAGCTCAAGAAGACTGCCACCGCCCGCAATTATCGGAAGCGCAGCAAGTTGACCCGCAGAGGTCATGTTAAGCATTGAAATAAACAGCGCTTCAAGTATCGAAAGCCCCGAGCCGGCAGCCATAATTCCAAAAGCAAAGGATACAGCAAAATATCCAAGTCCTATCGGCAGACCGTCGCGCAGAGCGATTTTTGGGTTATTCATAGTTTCCATAAAAGCGCCTCTCAGCCTTCAGTAAGGCTCTTGAATTGATAGGAATAGAGCTTTTTATACTCACCGTCCAGAGCAAGCAGCTCCTCGTGAGTGCCCTTCTCGGCAATTCCGTCCTGGTCGATAACGACTATCGTATCGGCACCCTTGACGGTGGAAAGTCTGTGAGCAACGACTATAACCGTTCTTCCGACCGAAAGCTCCTCAAGTGCCGATTGAACCTGCATTTCGGTAGCATTGTCAAGGGCTGAGGTTGCCTCGTCAAGAATGAGGAGCGAGGGGTTTTTGAGGAATACTCTGGCGATTGCAATTCTCTGACGTTGCCCGCCCGAAAGCTTGACACCGCGCTCGCCTACCTGAGTGTCATAGCCAAGCTCTAGAGATTCTATGTAGGAGTGAATGTTTGCTCTTTTTGCTGCGAGAATTATCTGTTCGTCGGTTGCATCGGGAGCTCCGTATGCTATATTGTCCCTCACGCTTCCGTCAAAGAGGAAAACGTTTTGGGAAACGATACCTATGTTCTTTCTCAGACTTTCAAGCTTAATATCCCGTATGTCAATTCCGTCAAGCGTTATAGAGCCTCCGCTTATCTCGTAGAAGCGCGGAATCAGATGGCAAAGCGTGCTCTTACCACCGCCCGAGGGACCTACCAGAGCGAGCGTTTTTCCGGACTCTACGTCAAGGGAGAGATTTGTTAAAACGTTTCTCGGAGTGCCGTCCTCTTCGTTTACCGTGTATGCAAACGTAACGTCGCGGAAGCATATATCGCCCTTAACACCGTCAAGAACGACGGTACCCGTGTCAACCTCTTCCGGCTCGTCGATTATATCGCAGAACCGTGAGAAGCCGGTCATACCCTCCTCAAGCTGCTGGAAAAGATTGACGAATTTCTGAATCGGAGTGAGGAACATACTGACGTAAAGCACGAAAGCGGTAAACTGTCCGGCATCAATTCTGCCATCGAAGAAGAACATTCCTCCGACGAATATGATAAGCAGATGCAAAAGGTCGGAAACGAGCGCCATAGTCATCTCAAAATTAGCCATTGAGAACATAGCTTTTCCGCGGATTTTGGCGAAAAGGGAATTGTCCGCCGAGAACTTTTCCATCTCGTAATGCTCGGCAGCGTATGATTTTGTTTCTCTTACGCCTCCGATTGAGTTTTCAAGCGTTGAATTTATAACGGAGGTCTGCTTGCGGCTTTCCTTCATAGCTCGCCTCATTCCTCGTCTTGAAAGAATGGAGAAGAAAACTACAAAGGGCATCGTGGCAAAAAGAATTAAAGTCAGCGTTAAGTCTATTCTTGATAGCATAACGAATGAGCCCACGAGCATAAGAACGGCAAGCAAAAGATTTTCGGGGCCGTGGTGAGCGAGCTCCGAAACCTCAAACAAATCGTTAACAAGCCTTGAGAGCAAATCACCTGTCTTGTGGTCGTCAAAGTACGAGGTGGGAAGCTTCTGATATTTGGAAAAGAGGTCACGCCGCATGTCCTGCTGCATTCTGATACCCATAACGTGTCCGCGATAGCTCATAAAATGAGTGCAGAACGCCTTGATACCGTAAACCGCGAGCAGTATCGCAGAGGCAGCGATAAGGCTGCCAAAGAGCTTATCGGGAACGTAAACGTTTATGATTTCCTGAACGACCGTAGGGTAGAAAAGATTGCATATTGCAATAATTACTGCTGCAAGCAGGTCGAGCGTTAATATTTTAATATGGGGCTTGTAATATCCGAGAAAGCGTTTAATCATTTTCATTTTCGTATCCGTATCTGTACAAGAGTTTCTTTTTATCAAGTGGTGTTTTCGGGGCGTGCTTTTGGATTAAGCGCCTGCGCCCGTCGGCATAGTTTATAATGCCCTCGCGGACAAGCTCATCGGATACAGCCTTAACGTCTGCACCGCGGTAACCAGAATGAACGAGCTTTTTATATATTCTGTGAGGACCCATGAGCTCACGCTCTGCAAGACGTGTAATAATACGTCTTAGCTGCTCATTTTCGTCTATATATCCGAGGTTAAGACACTCTTGTACCGCAAAATCGGTCTGCTCGGCGGTAAATCCCGCCGCGAAAAGCTTTCTGCGCAAAGACGCCGTGTTGTTGTCGGCAAAAGCGAGCACGCGGAGTGCCTTCTTCAAAGCTTGTCGATGACCGTCCTCGCGAAGAATTGCTTGCAGCGCGTCGTAAGATATTTCCTCGGTCGAAAGGGGACAGCCGATTTCTCGGTACGTCCCCTCACTGACAGTATAAGCCACTTTCTCGCCGTCAACCAAAAGCTCAAGTTTGACAAGCGTGTGCTTTTTGTCTGCCGATTTGACACTGATAACGGTAGCGTACAATAGAGTTATACCTCTTCGTCAAAATCCTTTATATCGAAATCATCATCGTCTGCGGGGGCCTCATCTGCAAATTCAGTGCTCTGAGCGCGCTCGCGAACGAGAACCTCAAGCTTATCCATAAGCTCGCTGTCGCCCTCGATAATCTTTCTTACGTTTTCCTTACCCTGACCGAGTCTTTCACCGTCGTAGTAGAACCATGCACCGCTCTTTTCAATAATTCCGAACAGAATTGCCATATCTATAATCTCGGTTGACTTGGAAATACCGGAGCCGTAAAGAATGTCAAATTCAGCACTCTTGAAGGGGGGCGCAACCTTGTTTTTAACGACCTTGCACTTGGTGTGGGAGCCGTAAACGTCAGCACCGTTCTTAAGAGCTTCTCCGCGACGGACGTCAATTCTTACCGAAGCGTAGAATTTAAGCGCACGGCCTCCTGTGGTAACCTCGGGATTACCGTACATAACACCCACCTTTTCACGAAGCTGGTTGGTGAAAATAACTATGCAGTTCGACTTTGCAATGCTTCCGGAAAGCTTTCTCATGGCCTGTGACATAAGTCTTGCCTGAACGCCAACGTGGGAAGCGCCCATGTCACCCTCTATTTCCTGTCTGGGAACGAGAGCCGCAACCGAGTCGATAACTATAATGTCAACCGCTCCGGAATTAACCAGAGTTTCGGCAATTTCAAGAGCCTGCTCTCCGCAGTCGGGTTGGGATACGAGAAGGTTGTTAATATCAACACCGAGCTTCTTCGCGTAAACAGGGTCGAGTGCGTGCTCTGCGTCTATAAATGCCGCATATCCGCCCTGTTTCTGAACCTCTGCAATTACGTGAAGAGCAATGGTGGTTTTACCGGAGGACTCAGGACCGTATATCTCGGTGATTCTTCCTCTGGGAACTCCGCCTATTCCGAGCGCGAAATCAAGCGAGAGGGAGCCTGTGGAAACCGCTGAAACGTTGAGCTGTGGGTTTTCTCCGAGCTTCATTATCGAGCCCTTTCCGCATTCACGCTCAATTCTCGCCATAACGCCCTCAAGCGCGGCCTTTTTATCATTTGCAGGAGCCTTCTCCTGAGCTGCTGTTTTTTTTGCTGCCATATTTTTTCCTGACCTTTCAATTTTTATCGTCTTTGCTTTCGCAATATCATTTTACCAAACAAGATGTACTATAAACCGTACAATTAAAACAGCTTACAAGCACCGGCAGGGCGTATTCTGAGCTTCATAGCCGAGCCGTTGCCGAATACCGAGTCCATAAGAGCGCAGTATCCGTCAAGATACTCGTTCTTGATAAATACCTGAATAGTACCGGCAAAGCCGCCACCGTGAACTCTGTACGCGCAGTCGCGCTCCTTAAGATATCCGTCGGTAAGTGCAAGCGCCAATGAAAGTCCCTGCTCCTTGACGTTTATGGTAGTGAATACGTTTTGCAGATATTGGAACGAGGATTTACCCGATTCCATAATTCCCGAAAGGAAGCCCTCAAGGTTTTTGTTCTTAAGCTCGTCGCGTATCTCACCAACTCGCGCGTTCTCTCTTATGAAATGCAGAGCGCGAAGTATAGCACGGTCACCGACGGTTTCGCGAAGAGCGGGGATTTTTGTTATGAGCTCCGCCTCAGTAGTACCGCGCAGAACGTCGCGTCCGAGTGCTGCGGCAACCGCCTTCATTTCGGCAGGCACCGATGCGTAATCATCGTTAAGGTCAGCGTGGTTGCCTCCCGTGTTGACTATGCAGAGCGAATAGCCTCTTTCGGTAAGCGAGAACTCAATAGGCTCTACTATTGGATTCTTGTTGTCCTCAAAATCTATAAAAACGAAACCTCCGACAGCGCACGCCATCTGGTCCATAAGTCCGCAAGGCTTGCCGAAAAATACGTTTTCTGCATACTGAGCAAGCTTTGCTATCTCGGAATTCTCCACCTTGCCGTCGCAGTATGTATAGTTGAGAATGTTTCCTATCATAACCTCAAACGCCGCGGAGGATGATATGCCGCTTCCCTTAAACACCTCGGTCGTTGAATAGGCGTCGTATCCGCCTATCGAATATCCGTTTATCTGGAATCCTCGGCAAAGGCCTGCAACCAAAGCCTCAGACGTGTAGTTTTCAAAATTATTCGGGTCGTCTATTTCGGAAAGGTCGCAAATTACCTCACCGAATCCCTCTGACATGAATCTGATTTTTCCGTCTTCATTTTTAGAGGCAACAGCAATAATATCTCTGTCTATTGCTCCTGCGATGACGCAACCGCGGTTGTGGTCGGTGTGGTTGCCCGAAACCTCGGTTCTGCCCGGCACCGAGAATATTTCTATGTCGCGTCCTTCCCCGTAAAGTGCGGAAAATTTGTCAATTGCATCAATAAATCTTTTGGTTTGCGCCTCAATGTCGGTGTAAAGCTCGGTGTACTTTCCAAGAGCCCCATCTGACAGAAGCTTTTTTAATTCCTTTGCATTCATGGCTTATAAATTCCTTTCGGAAAAAATCGTTAAATCAGTAGTGTGTAGATATGTGTGTAGTGTGAAGTGCAGGATTTTGCGGTTGAGTGCTTTTTGCTACTCTGCAATCAGCTCGCAAAGCTCGGCAAAGAGCTCAGCAAAGCTCTTTCTGCCACCGTTCTCACGGTCCGCAAAAAGCGTTTTCGCACCGCTTTGGTTTCTGAACCAGGTAAGCTGACGCTTGGCGTAATTTCTTGACGCTTGCTTGATAGCGTCTGCGGCGGCTTCAAGAGATGATGCCCCCGTTTTATAAAGCTCAAGTATTTCCTTGTAGCCTATTGCCTGGTATGCAGTTGAATTTTGGGGAAGCCTGCCGTTTCGGTAAAGTGCTATTGCCTCCTCGACAAGTCCCTCTTTTATCATTTCGTCAACTCTTTGGTCAATTCCGCGGTACAGAAGCTCCCTGTCGTGAAAATCAATAGTCACGTGAGTGAGGTCAAACGGCGGTAAAGCTCGCCTTGATTCCTCGTCAAAACGGCTTTTAGGTATTCCCGTTTTTTCGTATATCTCAAGTGCGCGGATGACGCGGCGCAGATTGTTAGGATGAATTGCCACAGCGGACGGAGCATCAACCTCCGCAAGCCGACGCCAGAGCCTGAGCCGACCCTCGTCGTCTGTCGCTTCGGAAAGTAGCCTCTCGCGGTATTCACGGCTTGCCTCGGGGACGGAGTCCTGACCGGCACGCATGAGCGTGGACAGATAAAGTCCGGTTCCACCGACGAAAAGCGGGATTTTTCCTCTGCCTGCAATGCTTTCGGCAATACCCAAAGCCATGTCGCGATAGTCCTTTGCCGAAAAGCTCTCGTCAGGCTCGGCAATATCTATCATGTGATGCGCAACCGCAGCTCGCTGCTCGTCGGTTGCCTTGGCAGTGCCTATATCCATACCGCGATATATTTGCATCGAGTCCATGGATATTATTTCGCATCCGAGCCGCTCGGCAAGAGCCAACGAAAGAGCAGTCTTACCGGATGCCGTAGGCCCGGTTATAGCAATAGCTTTTATCATAAATCAGTGCATATGTTCCTGTTTATTCTTTGTCGGTGAGCTTATCAAGCCACCTTTTTATATCTGCAAAAACCTCGTCCTTGCAGGTCTCGTTGAACAGCTCGTGTCTGGCACCGTCGTACAGCTTGAGCTTAATCTCCGTGCATCCGGCAGCCAAAAGCTTCTTGTAAACGCAGGAGGGTCCCTTGCCGTAATTGCCGACAGGGTCCATATCTCCGCTCAGAATAAGCGTTTTCATGTCGGTAGGATATTCCTTGAACCACCTTCCGCTGTTGCTTAATCCAACCATGCAGAACAGGTCGTAATAAGCCGAAACTGTGAAAATAAAGTTTGTATATTCATCGGAAAGCCGGCCGTTTACACGCTCAACGTCGCGGGTAAGCCAGGCGAAAATGCCCTCGCTCTTGTCGAATTTCTTGTTGTATCCCATGAAGGCGAGCGAAGCAACGAATTTCGAGCGGTGGCGGTTGCCGAAAAGCAGGGAATTGAGCTTGACTACAAGCTTTCCAAGCGGCAAAATAGCACCCATGGGACCGCCGGTTCCGTGAATAATATGACCGCATACGGTCTCGGGGTATCTTTCGGTATAAAGCCTTGAGAGGAATGAGCCCATGCTGTGTCCCATAATAACTATGGGCTTTTTCGGGAATTTTTCCTTCAGTGTTGAGTTCACGGACTTAAGGTCGGAGAGCAGAAAATCAATACCGCCGCGGTCTGCGAAGAATCCAAAATCCTCTGGCTTGCCGTTTGCACTTCTTCCGTGACCTAGGTGGTCGTTTCCTGCCAGAACGTAGCCCTCGCGGCAAAGATAGTCGGCAAGCACCTCGTATCTTCCTACGTAGTCAATCATTCCGTGTGAAAGCTGAACTATTCCGCGGATTTCACATCCGTCAGGCTCAAAAACCGTTGCGAATACCGTGTGTTTTCCATCTGAGGAGGGGAAGCTGAATTCTGATTTGATAAAGCTCATACTATTCCGTTCCTTTCCTTGATTTCACTGTTCTATGTGCGCAAAGCTTTGAAATAATGCATCAGTTTCTGTGGGTCTCCATAAATTTCCGGACCTCTTCGGCAGACGGAACCGATGAGGAGGCACCCTTGCGCGAAATGGTTATTGCAGCTGCGGCCGCACCGTAATTGACTGCTCCTATGATATTTCCGCCGTTGTGCAGATATTCGAGTGTCATAGCAGCGGTGAACGTGTCTCCGGCGGCAGTTGTGTCAACGAGTCTGTCCGGCTTATATGCGGGAATCATATCGCAATGCTTTCCGTTGAATACGAATGCGCCGCGAGCTCCGAGCTTGAGAACGACGTACTTGCATTTAACCTTGGAATAAATGCTGTATGCCGCGCGGAGCGAGGACTCGGCACCTGCAGGCGTTATGCCGGTGTATTCCATAGTCTCGGTTTCATTGGGAGAGAATATTTCAATAGGCGGCAGATTCTGCAAGGGATAATCAGCGGAAGCGGGAGCCGCATCAATGAATATCGGAACACCGCGCGAGGCGGCAATCTTCGCCGCTGTGACTGCGGTGGAGAAGGGAATTTCAAATCCCAGGTAGAGCGCGTCGGGGTTGGAGGAGAATGCGTCGAGTATATTGTCGTTGGTCAAATTGTTGTTAGCACCGGGATAAACGACGATGCGGTTTTCTCCGCTAGCCTCTTTCATTACTACTGCAAATCCGGTAGGATAGTCGTGGTCGACCTTTATGTAGGAGGTGTCTATTCCGGAATCCTTATAGAAGCTGAAAAGTCTTTGCCCGTGAACGTCGGCACCCAGCTTTGAGCAGAATACCGTATGAGCGCCAAGCTTCGAAAGCGCAACAGCCGAGTTAGCGCCCTTGCCTCCGGGCGTGTAAGCGACTCCGCCGTCGTCAATAACCGTCTGCCCTGCATCGGGAACTTTAAAAAGGTTCATCGAAAGGTCCATATTAGAGCTTCCGACAACCAGAATTTTTTTGGCCATATCGTTACCTCTCAGTAGAGTTGATTAAAAAATGCTTATTCCTGCCCCGAGGAAAGACGGAATATTCCCGAGCCGGAAATTCTTTCCGAGGCAAGCTGAGCCTCTCTTGCACGGCAGGTGAAGATAAATGACTGATAACCGTCGGTGGCGAGTTTTCCTATTGCCTTCATCATGGATTCCGCGCGTCTGTTGTCCTGACTTGCAAAGGTTTCGTCAAAGCAAATCGGGGGATTTTCCGCATAAAGCATATCAATAAGCGCCATTCTCACGGCAACGTAAGCAAGGTCGCGTGTGCCTCCGGAAAGATAGTCAATGCTTCTTGCCTCACTGTCTTCACCGCAGAAGCTGAGACTCATATCGGTGCCCACCTCAAGACCGGTGTACTTTCCGTCCGTCATAATTTCAAGAAGCGTGCTCGCATATTCTGCAATTCTGGGTGATATCTCGGCTCTGAGATTTTCTGATGCCGAGCCAAGAGCTCTGAGTGCTACGAAATAAGCCTTGTGCTTTGCACGAAGCAAGTTTATCTTTGTTTCAAGCGCCTGTATTTTGGAGTAAAGCTCACCGGGGTCGGTTGCTCTGTATTTGAGCTCTGCAAGCTCGTTTTCTACGTTGAATGCCAATCTCTGCTGCTCATCAATGACAGCACGCGCATTCGCAATTCCGTTAATTATCTCGTCGTGATTAATCTCGGCAAGAACCTTTCTCTTAAGAGGAGAAACCTGAGCTCTTATATCAATTTCGCTCTTGTCGCTGAGCGAGCGTCTTATTTCCTTAACCGTTATTTCTATTGTGTTCTTGTCGTCGCGGAGCTTGCGCTTTTGCTCAAGGAAATCTCTTACCTTTGCCTCAAGGGAGTCAAGGAAGCTTTCAAGGTCGGAAAGCGGCGGCTCCTCACCCCAGCGAAGAACGGTTCTGGTAAGCTCTGCGCGTGCGCGCTCATATTCTTCGCGCGCTGCCTCAAGAGCAAGTCTTGCGTTTTCGGTGCTGTCTATCATCGTGTCGCGCTTGAGTCTTGCTTCTTCAATGACGTCAATCTTGCGAAGCAACTCGTCTCGGCTCTCGGTGCCGAATAGCTTGCAAAGTGCTGTCTGCTCTCTGTCAGCGCCAACGTAAAGATAAGCCAGCGCTCCGGCTCCGCAAAGAGCTATAACGGCGAGCACGGCAACCGCAATCTTAGGAAGAATTGGAAGCGCGGCACCGGCTATCTCAAAAACTATGGATGCGATGAAAACGAGTATGGCGAATATTCCGCCGGCAATGCATTTAATCTTGTTGGAAGCGTGAAGCGAGGACTTTTCTCTTACCTTAACTTCCTTGCCCAAGGTATCCGAAAGTGCTATTGCGCTTTCTATTTCGTGAGTTATACCGATTGCATTCTTTTCCTTGCCGTAGCGCTCCTCAGCTTCTTCAAGATGCTGGAAGCTGTCCGTCATGGCGCGGCGCGCAACCGAAAGGTCGGTCAGATATTCGCCCGACGGAACAAAGTCGCATCTTGTATTTGCTCTTATAAAGTCGTTATATATTTCCGCCTTTGCAATAGCCTCTTCTTCAAGCTCGTGAAGCTTGTCAAAGGTTCCTATAACCATTGAGTTGCGGTAGCAGAGGTCGAGGTCGAGCAGGTCATCGCGCTTTTGCTCTGCCTCTTCGCGCTTTTTGCGGATTTCATGAAGCTCGGCTTCTTTGATAAGTATAAGCTTGTTTGCCTCGTCGGTTCGCTCAAGCTCCGCACTCAGCTCGTCCTGCTTTTTCATAAGGTCGATTATAGCTCCGCCGGTCTTGCCGGGGTGAAGCAGGGTTTCCATCTTTTCTGCAATGCGGTTGGATGCACGCTGAGTGTTGATTTTCTCGCTTGCGGAAAACAGAATGTTCTCAATGGATTCAACGACGGTGCCGCCGTTTATTTCGGTTTCGTTAAGCTGACCTACGAAAGCCGTCGTTTCGAACAGCTCTCTGTCAACACCGAAGAACACCTCACCGGCAGGGACCTTGCCAAAGGCGGGGGTTCCGCTTTCAAGGTCTATTATGGAGGAATCCTCCTTGTAGCTTACGCGTTCACCGTTTCCTGATGGAACTGTCGAACGTATGATAAGATATTCCTTGCCCTTGACGACAACGTTCATCGAGCCCTCGGCAACACCGCTCTTCCAGCTTATGCGGCGTCTGCGCTCGCTGAGTTCTCCGGGTGTTTCCTTTGTATCGAAGCCGTAAAGCATATACTTTATGAAAGCGGCGATGGTGCTTTTTCCCGCTTCATTTTGGCCCTCAACCACGTTGGCTCCGGAGGAGAAATCCAAAGTCATGTTATTGAGCTGACCGAAGCTCTTAATGTTGATTTGCTTTATAATCATTAGCCGTTACCTGACCTTTCTTATACTGAATCAGTCCTCGTCGCTCATAAAGCCACACAGGAATTTTATAGAACGCTGAACGGAGTCCTTGCTGTTGTACCAAGGCTCCTCTTCGTAATTGAAATCGAATTTCTTGCAGAACCAGCTCACGTCGCCCTTGAGCGTTTTTATGTATTCCTTCTCAATTCCCTGAGCTACGTCGAAGAACTCACGGAAAAGCTTACCGCGCATTTTCTTTGAAGCGTATGAAATCATGCTCTCATAATGAGGCAGACAGAAATAAGGCTGCTCGCGGAACTTTACTTTGAAATCGTCGTCGGTTTCGTAAAGATAAACGACCGTTGATATCATTGCATCAAGATTTTTCTTTATCCTCGTGCATACGTAGCAGTCGTCGTTGAGCTTTCCTATTGCCGATATGCTTGGAGCCGAGGGGTCCTTGAACAAAGAGCGTGCCGCAATCTTCTTTTCAACCTCGGCAAGATGGCTCTCAAGTATAAGACCCATACCAAGCATTCTCTTTCTCGTCAGCATCATGTCGTAATGCTTCGTGCAGAATCCGAGCTCGTTCGTCCGTATTCGGATATCGGGCTCCATCATAGATGCACCGAGAATAATGTCAAGCTCGTCTCTTTGCAGCCTGCGGTAGAGTCTGCATATGGGACAGCCGCATTCCTTTTTCTCGCGGCATATATCAAATTCTTCATTGACCGGGATTGTAAAAATCTGTTCCAAAATAGCACGTCCTTTGCGTATGAATTGGCAACGGCGCGTTATGTGCGCGACAAATTTCGCCACACACTTGAAAAACGCGCTCGCGTGTGTTAAAATATAATTAAATATAGCTGTACAACAATATTATACACTATACTTTTTCGATTTTCAAGAGGAGATAGTAATGTTTTCGAAAAAAGAAGAGTCGGTTTTCGGACGACGTGCCACGGTGGTGGAGGCGTTGTTTGAATACGACCTTGAGCAAACTCTGGAATGCGGGCAATGCTTCCGTCATCAGCTCGTGGAAAAAAGAGAGGGATATATTGAATACGTAATACCCGTGTCGGATATTCTTGTGTCGGTAGGGCAGAGAAGACGAGGCGAGCTAATCTTTTTTGAAGTAACCGATGCCGATTTTGAAAGAGTGGTACGGCCTTACTTTTCTTTGGATACCGATTTTGGAAAAATCAGAAGCGATATAGTTAAAAGAACCGACTCCGACTGGCTTCGAGCCGCTGCTTCTCACTCGGGAGGAATCGCAATACTTAAAGCGGAGCCTTGGGAGAGCGTATTTTCATTTATAGTATCACAGAACAATAACATACCGAGAATAAGGAAAATAATAGCCGAGCTTTCGGCGGCGTACGGTTCAAATCTTGCCGAGGGACGACGTGAAAAATGTCCGCTTGGGCTTGTAGATGGCGCCCCGTGTCAAGAAAACTGCAAGAGCTGCGGTAAGTGTTATAGCTTCCCAAGGGCAGAAGACGTAGCCTGTGAGCCGCAGAAGATGCTTCCCTCAAAGCCCGGATTCCGATATAAGTATCTTTTGGATGCGGCAAGGAAGGTTGCCCTTGGTGAAATCTCGCTTGAAATGATAGCTGCGGCAAGGTCTTACTCTCATACCGTGCAGTGCCTCAAACAAATAAAGGGAATAGGCGATAAGGTTGCTTCTTGTGCGGCACTTTTCGGCTTTGGAAATCTTGATGCATTCCCGATAGACGTATGGATGAAGCGCGCCATAGATAAGTATTTCGCAGGAAATCTGAATCCCGCAACGCTCGGAGCCTATGCGGGCGTTGCGCAGCAGTATATATTCAATTACATAAGGTATCTTGACGGAAAATCCGAAGACTGAGCATATCGCAAACTAACGGTGCTGATTTTGGCTTGCGCGAGGATTGCTGCGTTTTATATTATCAGGCTGAGTTTTAATAAAAAACAGCGAATATTGCAAACTTTGATTTGCAATATTCGCTGTTTTGCTTTTTGTTAAGAAACAAATTGCTTAAGCTTTGATTTCTTCCATTATAAACGCTTCGAAGATATCGCTTTCCTTTATATCGTTGAACTTGTCGATACCAACTCCGCATTCGTATCCCTCGGCAACCTCGCGAACGTCGTCCTTGAAGCGCTTGAGGGAGGATATCTTATCCTCGAATATAACGATACCGTCACGGATTATACGAATGCTGGACTGACGGGTAATTTTACCGTCCTTGATATAGCATCCGGCAATAACTCCGACTCCGGGAACCTTGATAGTCTGACGAACCTCGGCATGACCGAGTATAACCTCCTTGTAGGTAGGAGCGAGCATACCCTTGAGGGCTGCCTCAACCTCGTCAATGATTTCGTAAATGATTCTGTGAGTACGTATATCTACGCCGTTTCTCTCCGCAGAATCAAGAGCGTTCTTGTCGGGACGTACGTTGAAGCCGACGATTATCGCGTTGGAAGCGGTTGCAAGCATAACGTCGCTCTCGGTAATTCCACCGACGGCGCTGTGAATAACGCTTACCTTAACCTCTTCATTCGAAAGCTTGATAAGAGAAGCCTTTACAGCCTCTGCGGAACCTGCTACGTCTGCCTTAACAATAATGTTCAGACTCTTTGCACCCTCGGAAATCTGACTGAACAGGTCGTCGAGGTTAACTCTCGCATTTGCACTCAGTATTTCCTGTCTTTGCTTCTCGCGGCGCTCCTCTGCGAGCGCCTTAGCCATTCTCTCGTCCTCAACTGCATTGAGCTCGTCACCTGCCTGAGGAACGTCGTCAAGACCAACTATCTCAACGGGAACGGAGGGGCCTGCAACCTTTGCGGGCTTGCCATTGTCGTCAAGCATTGCACGTACACGTCCTACTGCATTTCCGACTATAACGTAATCGCCCTGATGAAGTGTACCGTTCTGAACCAGTACGGTAGCAACGGGACCGCGACCCTTGTCGAGTCTGGATTCTATAACAAGACCTCTTGCGCGTCTTGTGGGATTGGCTTTGAGCTCCTTGACCTCTGCAACGAGAAGGACGCTTTCAAGAAGCTGGTCTATTCCCATTCCGGTATGCGCCGATACGGGAACGCAGATAACGTCGCCTCCCCATTCCTCAGGAACGAGCTCGTACTGTGTGAGCTGATTGAGAACGTTGTCGGGATTCGCCTGCGGTTTATCCATTTTGTTTATAGCAACGATAATGTCAATGCCTGCGGCTTTTGCGTGGTTTATAGCTTCAACGGTCTGAGGCATAACACCGTCATCTGCCGCAACTACGAGAATTGCGATATCCGTGGACTTGGCACCTCTCATACGCATAGCGGTGAACGCTTCGTGACCGGGAGTGTCAAGGAAGGTGATATCCTTGCCCTGCGCCTTAACTCTGTAAGCACCGATAGCCTGAGTAATTCCGCCTGCCTCGCCGCGAGTTACGTTGGTGTGTCTTATAGCGTCGAGTATAGAGGTCTTACCGTGGTCGACGTGTCCCATAACACAAACTACGGGAGCACGTTCAATAAGGTCACTCTCGTTATCCTCAGCTTCGGTGAACAGACGCTCTTCTTTGGTAATTATAATTTCCTTCGAAACCTTTGCACCGAACTCATCTGCTATGAGCTCTGCCGTCGCATAATCAACGACGTCGTTGATGGTTTTCATTTCTCCCATCATAAGAAGCTTCTTGATAACCTCGGCAGAGGTTTTCTTTAGTCTTATTGCAAGCTCGCCGACACTGATTTCGTCAGGAACCTCAATTTCAAGCTGCTTCTTTCTTGCCTTTTCAGCCTCAAGTCGTTTGATTTTTTCCTGAGCCGCTCTTTCCTTATCCTTAGCGCTCTTCTGGTTCTGACCGCGGTTGTCCTGCTTCTTGAGCTTCTGCTTCTGTGCCTTTGTATCGGTTCCGTTAGCAATCGCGTAGAATTGGTCGTTGTATCTGTCGTCGTACTTGGAAAGATTGACGTCGGAGGTGCGCATATCTACAACACGGGTCTTAGGAGCCGCACTGTCATATTCCGAGGAAATGTTAACACCGCCCTTGATATCGGTTCTGGGTGCTGTGGGCGTGATAGTCTTGAACTGCTGCTTCTGAGCGCGCTTTTCCTCCTTGCGCTCGTGCTTTTTCTCGGGAGCCTTGGGAGCTGCGGGAGCTACCTTTGCCTGCTCTGCCTGCTTCTGCTTTTCAAGGGCGGCAAGCTGAGCTGGCCTTGCCGCGGAGGGTGCGGCTGCAGCAGGTGCCTGAGGCTGAGGTGCCGGCTTTTTCGCTGCCGGCTCGGGAGCCTTAGCGTTGGGCTGAGGACGTCTTATGCCCTCGGCATTTCTGTTCATAGCCTCGCGCTTTCTTGCAAACGGGTCGAAGCTTGTCGAATCGTTATATCTCTGGTATGAGGGACGCTGGTCGCGTGCTCTGTCGGGTCTTTGCTGCTGAGGTCTGTCGGAATAAGCTCTGTCCTGCTGGGGCTTTCTTTCGGGAACCTTTGCCGCGGGAGCCTTATGTACCTCTCCCGTTGCCGCCTGCTTTGCGGCAGGCTTAGGCTCTGCCTTAGCCTCTGACTTCACTTCAGCCTTAACCTCAGGCTGAACCTCTGCCTTAACCTCGGTTTTGACCTCTGATTTGGGCTCTGATTTTTTCTTTGGCTCCTGTCTTACGCAAGCAATAGTTGCTTCACCCGATATATAAGATATTATATTTTTAATCTGATGCTTCAGCGTGATTTTCTGCATAAAGAGCTCAAACTCTTCCGCATCAACCGTTCCTCCGGACTTTTTGTCTATCTTAAGCTCGCTTGCAAAAAGCTCGGTCACGTCTTTTGATTTCATATTGAAATCCTTGGAAAGCTGAGTAATCTTGATAGATCCTGATGCCATATAAATCACCTATTTCCAATACGGAAATATCCTTTCTCTGTTTGAATTTCAGCGATAGATTAATCCACCGATACCTCTATCGCATCACCCGCCGCCTCGGCAATCTCTTTGGCGAAGCCCTCATCTGTAACCCCTATGCAAACAGGGGCGAATGACTTGCCCAGATGCGCGCCAAGCTCTTCGGGCGAGATATTTATCTGTACCGCTTTGACTCCGTAAAACTCGCATTTAGAGAGGATTCTTTTCTTTGACGGCTCGGATGCCGATGCGGTGTAAACCGCAAGCTTCACAGAGCCGCGCTTTCTGAGCGCTACGGCAACCTGCTCGGTTCCTATTATCAGCTTGCCCGCTCTCATGGCAAAGCCAAGCATGCCGAACAGACGGCGTCCGTCAGCCACGGTTAAGCTCCTCTTCGAGTCTTTCGTAAACTTCATCGGGAATTTTACAGTCAAGTGAGCTCTCAAGCCTTGCGGTTTTTCGTGCCTTTTTTAAGCATGCGGCGCTTTTGCAAATATATGCGCCTCTGCCGTTAAGCTTGCCCGTCGCATCGAGCATGATTTGTGCCTCGGGTGTTCTCACTATGCGAATAAGCGTGTTTTTCGGAAAATGCTCGCCGCAGCCGGTACATCTTCTGGTCGGCGTCTTTTTCGTTCTGGAGTTTTCCATATACTTAAGCCTTGATATCTATTTTACAGCCGGTAAGTCTTGCAACAAGCTTTGCGTTCTGACCTTCCTTACCGATTGCCAAAGAAAGCTGGTCGGGGGATACGGTAACGCGACATGTACGCTCGTCTTCCATGAAGACGGAGGTAACCTTAGCGGGTGAAAGAGCTTCAGCAACGTAGTCTGCGATGTTTTCGCTGTACTTTATAATATCAACCTTTTCGTTTCCGAGCTCGGCAAGAATAGCTGAAATTCTCATTCCGTTCTTACCTATGCATGAACCAACCGCATCAACGTTCTCGTCGTTAGACATAACTGCTATTTTAGTACGGCTTCCTGCTTCTCTCGCAACGCCCTTTACAACGATTGTTCCGTCCTGAATTTCAGGAATCTCAAGCTCGAAAAGACGCTTGACAAAATTCGGGTGGATTCTTGAAAGAGTAACTATGGGACCGCGAACCTCACCGCTCTTAACCTCGGAAACGAATACCTTGATTCTGTCACCGACATCGTAGCTTTCTCCGGGAATCTGCTCCCCCTTGAGAAGTGTTGCATATCCTGTTCCGGTGTCAAGAATAAGATTTCCGTTCGAATTGTCAACCTTATCAACGATAGCCGTGATAAGCTCCTCGCGCTTTTCTTCGTATTCTCTGGTCTGTCTTTCACGCTCGGCATCTCTTATAGCCTGAATTATCATCTGCTTTCCGGCCTGAGCCGAAAGTCTTCTGAAATTCTTGGTGTCAAGCTTGGTCTCAACGGTTCCGCCAAGCTTATTCCTTCTGCTGAGTGCTTTGGCATCAGACAGAGAAATCTGGCACTTGGGGTCCTCAACCTCGCCGTCGGGAACTACGGTTCTCTGCCAGAACACCTTGAAATCGTTTTTATTGAAATCAAGTTGAACACGGATAACGGTGGTTGCGCCGACCTCGCGTCTGCACGCGTTTGCAAGTGCGGCTTCGATTTTTGCAATCATATAATCCTTGGGGATGCCCTTTTCCTTTTCTATAAGCTCAAGGGCGTTGAAGAAATCTACGTTCATTTTTTCGTTTTACCTCGCTTTTTTATTCAGAAATTATATTAATTATTTTATTATTTTCATTCAGTCCTCGAAAAAGAGGGTTTTCAGCTTCGAAATATCGCTTCTTTTAAGCGAAATACTGCCGCCGTCGGTATCAATGGTGAGCTCACCGTCCTCAAAGGATGCGAGTCTTCCGCAAACGGCCTTCGTTCCGTCCTTTGCCGTGAAAAGCTTAGCCTCGACGCGCTCTCCGAGTGATGAAAGGATATGCTCGTCGGTTCGCAGCTCACGCTCAACTCCGGGGGAGGATACCTCAAGATAATAGAAATCGTCGTAAGGATTGCACTCGTCGATAATCGGGTCAATGGCACGGTGCACCTTTTCGCAGTCGTCAATCTCAATTCCTTTGTCGGAGTCGATTGTTATTTCAAGATGATAGTCCGCGCCTATCTTGGAAAAGGTAATATCCCATATTCTGTAACCGAGCTCGGTGACAGTCGGAAGAATTGCCTCTTTTACCGTGTCTTTAATGCTTTTATTCATAATACCTCCCATAACCGCGTATAGCAATGCGCTCCGCGGTGCTCCCGCTAAGGCGTTTTTCATATAAATCGGTTTGCTTTGCCGCACTCGGAAATCATCTTCGCAAGACAATAAATGAAGAGTGACCCGCAAGCCACTCTTCCTTATACCATATTAATCTTGTATGTATTATAACACATACTTTTACAAAAATCAATACTTACCTCAAATAAATATAAATTTTTGTTAAAGTTTTACCTCAAACCGTCAAGCGCCGTAGTATAAGCGGGCTTTTTCTTTGCGCGGAGCTTTTTGTCACCGCCAGCCTTTACGTATTCGCGAACGGCGTATTCGGTGTCATCCTCAAGCTCTCTGCATCTGTTTTCAAGCTCGGATATTCTCGCCGCGCGTCTTTTGAACGCTATGTCGTATATGCTTTCATTCTTTTCAGCCATGTCTGAAAATCCTTTCTTTTTTTATATCGGGAAATTTCTTCGTCGGAATTGGATTGTTCGCTCTTACTAGGCTTATCAGCCTCCGAGGAATCCCGAAATTAGACCTCCGAGCCATTCAAAAATCATAGCACGGTTTATATAGGCTACGACGCAAGCAACAACAAGAATAAGTCCTACCACAGCCCAGAATATCTGACTCTTGGGGTTGGGAGAAAGCTTTGAGCGTACCCGCGCCTTTTTCTTAAGACGTGCAAGGTCGCGTCTCAGTGCATCAAGCTCTCTTTGCGCCCTCTTGATTTCCGAACGCAGCTGGCGTTTCGCATCTGCACGCGGATTCTCGTGGCGTATCCTAAATCGGCACTCGGCAAGGTAGCCGCTGGTCGCAACGATATTGTTCATGACCTCGTAAATCCTATCCTTGTCTTTAAGAACGATTCTGAGCTTCTGCGTTGCCTTGAAATCGGGAAGCAGACGCCGATAAGCCTTTTTCATAGCCGCAAGAGAAACCGCCGCAATCTTTTTCCTTATATTTTTCTTGGAGCCGTCTTTTCCGTTATCGTAATAGAGCTGTGTGAGCTCCTTGTTAACGCTGTCCCTTTCGAGAACGTAGGATATTATTCTGCGCCGCATCTCTGCCATTCTTGCTCTGTCGGCACGCTTTTTTGTGAGTGCTGTCGCAGGGTCTTGAAGAATTATGGTGAAGTAACGCTTATAGTCCTGCTCCTCACGCTTTAGTATACGGCGTCTGTCACGCTTGAGTGCCTTTGCTCTTGCAAGCGTGTCGCGCTCCTCGCGTCTGGTTCTCGCATCCTTTTCACCAAATCGGTACTGAGCACGCTTTATCTCAAGTATATGCTCGTCAATTCTTGTGTCAATTCCAAGGCGAAGGGCGTCAACTGCTCTTTTTGTAATCTGCTTTGCCTCGTCTTCGCTTATGCTTTGCGGTTGAGCAGACTTGCCACAAAGGCGCTCACTTCTGCGCTTCTCGCTCTCGCGTCTGAGAGCCTCGCGCTCCACTTCTTCCTTAAGAAAACGCTCGCGGTCCTCTTCAAGCTCGCGCTTGGTAGGAGCCGTCTTGAAGGATGGGGCATGCTCCGGTGCTTTCGCGTTAAAGCTCGTATCATGAGCGTCACCCGGGATAACTCTTGATATTCTTATCTCCGAATGTGACGATAACTCGTTGAGAATAGATGAGGGGATTCTCTTAAGATTTTGACCTGTGATTTTCTCCCAAATGTCAAGACCCGTGTTGTATTCCAATGCGGATTTCTCTATTTTCTCCGCATACTGTGCAAGCAGCTTCGTGTTATGCGCACCAAGGCAGGTCTTGTAGCAATCAATATAAAGTGTAATGAGCTCGTACTTGACGTCAAGATATTCCGCAACGGCGCGTCTGTCCTTCATTCCGTGACGGCCCTTGATAGCCTTGCGCCTAGGTTTCTCGCGCTCAAGCAGCGCCGCCTCCTTGGCTTTGGCATCTTTGAGATAACGCTTGAGCTCACGCGCGCTCAAAGCGCGGATATGAGCCTTGGCTATCTCCGTTTTTGCAAGCTCTTTCTTTTCAAGCTCAGCGTCATAAATATCATTAAGCTCGGCGAACGGGAGCTTTTTCTGTACAGAATCCGAGACTCCGTCGTTCGCGGATATGAGGTCGGGGTAGGGGAGTGTATCATTTTTTTGCGATGCCTCGGCATATGCCTGCTCAGCCGCCTTACGCTCGCGCGCCTGGTCGTAGCTCTGTAATACCTTTTCATCGGAAGCCGGCTTTACGGGAGCGTAGATTTCATCAGCGGAAATCGGTATATCGGCATAATCAGCCGCACCTTTCTTGCGGGCAAGCTTTTTTTCCATGTGCGCATTGTAGCTTGCGGAAAGAGCCGCGTCGGCATATTCGACACCGGGCTTGCCTTGAGATACCGTGTAAGGCTCGTAACCGACACTCTGTGCCGCGCTATCGGCAAAAGGCTGACAGATTTCCGAGTATTGCTCGGAGTCGGGTATGTAATCTGTGCCGACGGAAGTCTGCTCGGTAACCTTTTCCGCTGACGGCTCGGTCTGCACGTTGGCAATCTCACCGTCTGCTTCGGGGGCGTGTACGGATTCTGTATCGAGTGAAACGGTCTTTACGCCCTCGTTGGTAAAGTCATTCTGATTAGCGTCGGGGGTGTCGTAGGAGCTCTGTTCGGTAACAAATGCTTCTGTAAGCACATCATCCTGCATATCAGCGGAGCGTTTGCTGCCTTTCGCATAGGCAATGCCTGCCGCAACCGCACCCGCACCGACTGCCGTTGCTATTGCCGCTGTGACGTCATCTTCTTCGCGCTTCTCGGCGGATGCTTCTTTCAAGCTGAGTGTCTTGTCGGTGTGTGCTTCATAGACGTGAGGCGCATCGTGGAAATCCTCGCCTCTGAGAACGTTTCCTGCATCGTATTTATATGAGGTGCTGAGCAGCTTTTTGTCGGGAGTGTATGCTTCCGCATCCCCGCTTTGCCCTATTGCTGCAAAGCTTTCCTCCATAGCACGCTTCTTTTCGTCAAATTCGTCGCCGAAATCTGCCTTTCTCGTCAGAGCACTGTATACACCGGCATAGGCATAACCCTTTTGCTCGGTGTCGTTTTCAGGTATAGGCTCCTCGGTGGGTGCCACCAGCTGAGCACCGTCCATCGTGATAAGGAAATCGTCGGTCGGTTCGTCTTCCGCCGCCTCTTTTTCGATAATCGGCTCCTCGGCAGCCTCAAGCATAGCATCTTCGCCCTGCTCGGTGTACTCGCTTACGTCAGTATTCTGCCCCTCGTCCTCTGCAAGCTCTATATCAACGGTAAGTATTCCGTCGTCGGCTTTGTCGCAGATTTCCTCAGGCGTCTGCGCTTCGGCATCCGCCACGTCAGTATCGGCAGCAGCTGCTTCGGGCTCTGTGGGACGGGCATCTTCGTCAGCGGTTTTTTCACCGTCCGAAAGTCCGTCGGCAACCGCCGCTCCCGCAGCAGCTCCTATAAGCATATCTCGCAGCTCGGCAAGGCTGTCTTCCTCGGATTTTTCCAAAGCCTCCTCGGTATCAAAAGCAGATGCCGGTAAAAGCTCTGTGCCCTCGTCGGTTATAATCATAGATTCCTCGGGCAGAGCTTCGGAGCCCTCGTCCTCGCTCTCGCTCTCTGTAAGAGCAAGCTTCTCGGCTTCGAGTCTTTCGGATTCAAGCCTTTCCGCCTCCTCGGTAGCCTTCTGACGAGCCTCCTCGTTCAGCTCTACCTTATCAGAAAGCTTTTTCAGAAGCTCATCCGATTCCTTGTTGCGCTCGTCTGCAATATCCGCCTCGCGAGCTATAGCCTCGCGCTCATCGGCACTCTGCTCGCGTACCTCTGCGGCACGCTTTGCCTCCAGTGCTTGCTTGCGGCGCTGCTCAGCTCTTTGCTTCTGAGCTCTTATCCTTTTACGAAATGCCTCAGCGTATTCAAGCTCGGCTTGTAGCTTTTCGTTTCTCTCGTTCGTTTTTGCCTCTCCGCTAGAACGGCGGCGACGTGCTTCATCCGAGGTTCGCTTGATTTCTTTAACCGCCTCACTCTTGTCGCGCCTTGCCTCTTCTCTTGAGAGCTTAGCCTCAACGTCGGCTCTGATTATAGCTTCTGTGGCACGGCTGAGCTTGTCGTTTATACTTTCAGATTCGCTCTTCTGCGCTTTTATTTCGGAGCCGGCATTTGTCTCGCTTACAGACAAAGCTTCGTTAGTCTGCTCTTCAGTCTCGGCAGATAAATTCTTGTTTTCTTCCATGGTTACGCTCCCTCATTCATCCTTGTAAAATTTGAGAAGATAATTCAGCACGTCGCGTCGCAGTATTATTCCTATGAAACAGCCACGGTCGTCGACTACCGGCAAAAAGTTGTGCTCCTTGACCCCGTCTACCAGCTCGTTCATCGAGGTGCTGTGAAGCAGTGGCTTTGCCGACGTGTCCATAAATTCTGTTACCGGGTGCTCCTCGGCGTCGTAAATACTGGCGTTTTTACTATTCAGAAAATAGCTCAGAACGTCATCGTTCCGAAGCACGCCTACGTACTTGCCCTCAACGTCAAGAACCGGAATCGCGGTGTATCTGTGGTAGAGCATTTTTTCAATAGCCTGACGTACAGTGCTCTCTGTGTCGATGAACTCAACCAGGCTCTTGGGAATGACGAATCGCAATATGTTAATTGCCATGCTCGCTCCTCTTTTCGATTATCGTTTATAGCCGGAATAATGTCAAAATGCGAAAATCGGCTCTTCAAACATTATCTCGGCCGGCAAAGATTTTTCTTTATTTCTGAAAGCCGCAGAGCGCGGTTCCGATAGCGGTCGCATACGGCGAAAGCTCGGGTGTTGTGAATTTGATTCCGTCTGCTCTGCAAATGTCGTCAAATTCCAGGAATTTGGTTTTGCAAAGGTTAAACTTGGTGATGTTTCCTGTGAGAATGACGTTCTTGACACCTGTCGCACGTGCCGCAAATACCGATGTCATACCAACGGTTTCGAGCACCAGATTCACAATTCCTGCCGAAATGTCCTCTTTTGTGGCAAGGTCGCTTACGTTTCCGAAATTGGATGCGGTAAGGTCGCGGGAAAGCTCGGACATAGAGCCCTCTGCGGTCAAATCTTTTATCTTTAGGTCTATGTTCGTAAGATTGCCTGCCTCGGCGAACTCTATAATGTGCTCAACGGTTTCAGCGTTAAGAAGCAGCTTAGAAAGTCCCATAAGAGTTCCGCCACCGACGCCAGTGCCGCCAAGATAACGCATCTGTCCCCCATGCTTTGCATGAACCAAAGCCGTGCCGGTACCCATACTGACGACCAATGCTTCGTCAAGACCGGAAATGTAAAGACCGCCAAGACCTATGCCGCGGAACTCGGGAACCGATATGCATTCGAGTCCGTAAAGCCCGCGCCTGACGAATGATGCGCCGACGCCCGTCATCATAACCTTGTCTATATCCGAAAGAGCTATGCCGTTCTCGTCGGTAAACTTTCCGAACGCACCGTAAATCGACGTCATAGGGTCGTTTGCCTTTACGAATTGAGGCTTTATAAGCTCCTTTTCTCCGTTTTCGTGTCTGAAAGCTACTATTTTCGTCGTGCTTCCACCGACGTCTATTCCAACGACGATGCTCATTGTGCACCCTCCGTATTTTCATTTTTTCTTGATATGAGGTTTTCGAAGGAAAGTCCGTATTTGTCAGCAATGTCGCGCGCGTAAGACTTGCCGTCGGGCTTTGCCCTTACTATTTTGAACGACCTGCGCCCCTCCTCGATTCCCGCAACCAGCGTGTCAATGCGAATGCCGCCGAGTGCCGCGGATTTTTCGTTTATCTCGGCAACGCGCGAGGCAAGCTCGTGAAGGTGAGTTGAGAAAATTCCGCGAGTTCTTATAGCCGCAAAGCCTGTGAGTATTTCAGATGCTATATAGGCCGCCTCGTATGCGCCTGTGGAGGAAAGTGATTCGTCAAGCAAAATCATGCTGTCCTCGGTAACGTCGTCGAAAATCTCGCGCAGTCTTGCACATTCCTCTCCGAGTCGTCCCTTGTCAATCGTGTCGTCGGCGCCCTCCGGAAAATGAGTGAATATGGCGTCAACAGGAGAAATTTCCGCAGCCTCTGCGGGTACCGGAAGCCCGAGCATGCAAAGCGCCTCGGAGGCTCCGACCGCAACCGTAATAACAGATTTTCCGCCTCGGTTGGGACCTGTCAGAACGAAAATTCTGGCATTATCGTCAAAGGAGAAATCGTTTGTAACTATCTCGTCCTCAATTGCCATTGCAACCCTGGGATTGTAAAGTCCCACCGCGGAGAATACCTTTTCGCTCATAGGACGAAGCTTCGGCATAACGACCGAGCATCCGGGGTGCTCCTCAAGCTGTTTCATAAGCTCCGACGCCTTTGAAATAAACTCAATTTCGGGAAGCATGCGGAGCAAAAAGTCCGTGTTGTCAAGGACGTATTCTCCGACTATGGCACGCCAGCCTCTGACGGAGGACTTGAAAACGTCTTCGATAGCGGAATGGAAGGCTCCTATAAGTGCCTCTCTTTTGTTGTCGCTCTGTCCTTTTCCGAAAGGAGAGAGCTCTGCGATGCAGGTAAAGGCATCGTTTTTGAATGAAAGGCGAAGAATCTTGTCAAGCGCCTTTCCCGATTTGAATTTTTCAGAGTTTACGGAAATAACTCCGGCAGAGCAAGGCCGAAGCTCTCTGTCAAGATTGACGCCTATTGTGACGCTCTTGACCTCGTGCACTCTCGAAGCAAGTGCCGAAAGCTTCTTGTTAAGCTCCTTGTAATATTCCGAATCGGCAAGCTCAAGTACAAATTCCGAAAGTGCCTTGAAAGCTCTGCCGTGTATTTTGCCGCAAATAGAGCGGAATCCGTCGGCAAGAATGTCGATGCAGGAAACGTAAAGCTCAATTTCGGTAATACTGTAAAGATATGAGTCACCGGAGTTTCCCGTTTCCATATCAAGACGGCGAAGCTCGCTGATATCCGCGAGAATGGGATGAACCTTTGCCAAAGTGTCCTTTATTTCCGGTAGATTCATCATGTCGCTTACCGTTTCCTGACGGTAGAGAATAACCTCTGGGTCGGTTGTGAAGAAATCGGGAAGAGAGCAGCTTCTGAGGTCGAAAAGCTCGGTAAGACCAAGCTCGTCGCAAACCGCCTCGGAAATATTCGGCAGATTGCTTCTGTCCATATGATAAGTGCGGCTTTCCTCCGAGGGATAAAGCAGGCTTAAGAACCTGTCGTCCATCTTTTCCTCGATATACTGTGAGCCGAGCGAATTAGCTTCGTTATTCATTGATTTTGCGCTCTCCTTGCTGTCCGGATAATATTTTCACCCAAACCTATTTTTACAATTACAATTCTAGCACATTTGCTAAGCATTTGCAAGCATAATTTAGCTAAAAGTTGAAATTAAGTTAAAATAAACGAAACAGGAGCGCTCTTCTGCGCTCCCGTTATGTACAGGACTGTCCGCTTGCTGCGGTTTCAGTGATATTTCGGCTCGTGTTTACCGAGACATTGTCTGTCAACTCCGCCAAGAAAGCTCTTTGTATCATGCACGGTGTATCCGAAAATGTTATCCCACGGAATTATCGCCTTGACTGTGCCGAGGTCCTCGATGAGCATAGTTTTGACGTCGGGATTTACTATAATTATCTTTTTGCCGCCGCCCGAATGGAAGAAGCTAACGTTGTGGCTCAAGCCTATATGATGATTATTAGTTCCTATTCTGTGACGGAAATAGCCACCGGTTTCCGAGGTGAAGACGAAGGGTACACCGCGGTTCATTGTAGCAAGAACGATGCAGTCGAATTTTTCAGTGCCGTATTTCAAGGTGAAGCTGCAGTCAAACTCGTCTGCCAAAAAGGATTTATAGGGATTTTTTATTTCCGAAAGCTCAACACCTCGCTCCGCGCACAGAGCCCGAAGCTGCCCCAAGAACTTTTTTCGCTTCAACATAGCCCTCAGCAGTCTTATCCCAAGAACTGTCGCAATAACGAGAGCCGTGGCGGCAATAATCCCGACTATGCTGAGAATCTCCGTAAGCTCTGCAACTGCAGCTCCCAAAGAAATCGCGAAGAAAGCAACCAGAGGCGCGTATGGGTAAACGGCAGGATAGAGCAGGTAAAAGAGTGCAATTCTCACAGGGAAACGCCAGGGCGTGTCAAGCTTTTTCTGCTTTTTCTCACGCCAAAGCTTCAGCCAATAGCGCCTTGCCTCGTATTTTGCAAGATAAAACTGAAGAATGCATATCGGTATGATTGCAAGCGCCGGGGAAAGTCCTCCGTCACGGACGCCTGCCTCAAAGAATATTCTCGGAATTTCATAAAATCCGCCAAGGATGGCTGTAAGCAGAACTGGTAAAATCGTGCCAAGTGCCTCTGCGTGTATCAGCTTTGAAGATAAAATACTCTTCATTTGCTCGGTGAAGAATATTTCGTGAATACCGTTTTCACAGGTGCCGTGTATAAACTTTGCACGTTCTCCCTTGTTGTACGCTGCTATGGCGGTTGCAGCGGAATTGAATATAAGAATAGCAGCAACGGATATAGTCAGATATATCGACCACGACGGAAGTCCGTGAAAGAGTCCTCTTTCACCGCCTACGCTAGTCATGATTTTGACCGAAAGGGAGGTAAGCTTGTAAACGCTTATGAATACGGCATAGCAGAAGATTCCGCGCAGCACGGCTAAAGCGTAATCTCTCGAATTTGTGTTATGGGACCTGTTATCATTCATGAGTAAGCCTTCCTTTCATTATATATTGTGCATTTTACAGCAAGCGGAAAGTGCGAATTTTCACCTTGAAGGATAAATTATTCATCCTTGAGCGACGCCTTGTATTCCTTAGGCGATAGGCCTATTTCTTTTTTGAATACCGATGAAAAATACAGCGGGTCCGCAAATCCGCAAAGATAAGCTACGTTCTTTACCGAGTCTATTCCGTGGTCAAACAGAAGTATTGCCTGCTTTATTCTCAGCATTCTGAGATATTCGGAGAAACCCATTCCCATTTTTTCCTTAAAAATATGTGAAAGATATTTTGGGTTATATGAAAGCTCCTCTGAGACCTCGGCAAGAGATAACTCTGTATCGTTGAAGTTTTCCTCAAGAAATGCAACAGCCCTGGCAACTGCGTCTTCCTTTTCGCCAACCACGCCGGAAAGCCTTGAAAAAGCGTAAAGAAGAGCCGCCTCGGAAACTATATCTACATTGCTTTCCTCGGCTCTGGAAATGCTCTCCTGCCAAAACGGAATGAGGGGTTCGCATTTTCCGAAAATTCGGTTTGCCTTGCTGATGCCGTAGCGGTTCATAAGAGCGTGACCGCGTCCGCCGTCAAAGCTTACGTAGATATATTCAAGCTCGGAGGGGTTTTCAATGCGGAACATTTCATCCTCAAAGGCAAATATAAGAAAGCCTTTGGAAACCGAGAATTCCTGACCATCAAAACGCATAACGCCCTGACCCTCGCAGACAAGTATTGCTCTCGTATGCGCAAATCTTGAATCCAGCACCATCTGCGCCTCGTTTCTTTCAAGAACGAAGTTTATCATTTTCAGTCTTTCGTCATTTTCACTGGTGATAAACTTGCAAACATTTTTAAGTTTCATACCGGCCTCCTGAAGCATTGAACGGGGGATTTGCAGCGTTGCTTTTCACTGCAACTACATTATACACCCCCAAAAAAATCTTGTCAACGAAAAAAACAAACTTTTTTCGATTAAAACATGGAAAAATTATATTGAATGAAATGAAAATCAATGGTATACTGAATGCATAAAACAACTCATCGAAAGGAAAGACAATGTATTACGCTTTAATATTCGTTTCCGTCTTTATGTTTGGCGGAACCTTCGCTCTTAAAGATGTTTACCGTTCAAGAGTCGGTTCGGGACTTAAGGTCAGCATTCAGTTCTCGCTGATGACCGCAATCCCCGGTCTTATCGCACTTTTCCTGATAAACGGCTTCAAGTTTGAATTCACCTGGTTCACCTTTATTATGGCGCTGATTCATTCCCTCAGCGGCTTTGCAATGACCTTCTGCGGATTCCGAGCGCTTGAGAGAATAAACCTCTCGCTCTATTCGCTCTTTATGATGCTCGGCGGTATGGTTCTTCCTTATTTTCAGGGAATTATGTTCTACGACGAGCCGATAACGGGGGCAAAGATAGTATGCTTCCTTCTCGTCTGCGCGGCTCTTGCGCTGACGGTTGATTACAAGAACGTTCTTCCCGATAGCGTGCTTGAACGGTTCGGCAAAATAAAAAGCTCTCTGTTCGGCGGCGTTCAAAAGAACGAAACTGAGGCAACAGCTCGGGAAAATCCCGTTTGCGATAGCGCTGATGTCACCGACACCTCGGTAAAGCCTAAGAAGCGCGGCGGATTTATCTACTATTTCGTTATTTTTGTGCTTAACGGTATGTCGGGCGTTATGTCAAAGTACTTCACCGAAGCCCCCTTTGAGAAAACGTCTGCAGCAGGATACTCCATTCTCTCGGCAATAACCTCAATCTGTATGGCGCTTATCCTTATGCTCTTCATGATGAATAAGGGTCCGAAAATCAAGCATACGCCACTTACCGTTTCTATTGCGGCGTCAAACGGTATACTTAACAGAATTGCAAACTACATTCTCGTTATAACCCTTGCAAACGGCGTACAGTCCTCCATACAGTATTCTATCGTAACAGGCGGCGTTATTGCGGTTTCTACCGCCGTGACGTTCTTTAAGCCCAAAAAGCCCAAAATTATAGAGGTCGTTTCGGCGATTATCGCCTGCCTTGGTATTGCGGCTCTGCTGTTACCATTCTAATAGATTAAAATACATAAAACGTAAACAATAATATACAAAAAGGAGAAACCCATGAGAAAGATTAAAGTTGGTATATTCGGTGCCGGCAGAGGAACCGACGTTGGAAGAAGCTTTGTGCTTGCAGGAGCAGATATCGTAGCTCTTTGCGATAACATCCCCGAAAGACTTGAAATGGGAAAGAAGAGAATCCCCGACGGTGTTAAAACCTACGATAATTTCGACGAATTTATACAGCATCCCGGTATGGATGCGGTGATAGTTGCAAACTATTTCCACGAGCACGCTCCCTACGCTATCAAGTGCCTTGAACGCGGAATAGCGGTATTCTCTGAGTGCATATCGAACGGAACTATGGCGGAGGGTGTGCAGCTTGCAAAAGCAGCAGAGAAGAGCAATGCCGTATATATGCTTGGCGAAAACTACCCCTTCATGCTCTTCAACCAGGAGATAAAGAAGGTTTGCGACGGTGGAACTCTCGGTAAATTCCTCTATGCAGAGGGTGAGTACAACCACCCCGGTAACCCCTGGGCAATTTCTTTTAAGAAGGAGTTCAACTATTTCCCTGAGCACTGGAGAAATTATAATGCAAGGTCTTATTATATAACCCATTCTCTCGGTCCTATCATGTACGCGACGGGTGCAACGCCTAAAAAGGTACATTCATTTAACAGCTTCGCTCCCAGCACCCAAGACGTTCCCTCGGCTTCGAACGTAGGCGACGCTGCCGCAATCGTAACAACTCTCAACGACGACGGTTCTGTATTCCGCGTTACCGGATGCGCAAGATTCGGTGCGCACCACAATAGCTACCGCGTAGCAGGAACTAAGGGCCAGGTGGAGAAGGTCCGCGGTATACCCGATAAGGTTATGCTCCGTTACAACGCATGGGAAACTCCCGAGGGTGTGCAAAGCGAAAACTTCTATGAGGTTAAATGGGACGACGACGTTGATATTGAGCTTATCAAGCAGTCCAATCACGGTGGCGCAGACTATATGATAGCGAGATATTTCCTCTCCTGCGTTGCAGAAGGCCGTCAGCCCTGCCATCCGTTTGACGTTCACTCGGCAATAGCAATGTCCTCTGTTGCAATACTTGCTCACCGCTCAATGCTTGATGGTGGTGCAGCATACGATATCCCCGACTTCAGAAATCCCGAGGACTGCAAAAAGTACGAGAACGACTACCTCACGCCCTTCATAGGCTCCGACGGAACTCCCGCCAGCCTCCCTTGCAGCTCTCAGCCGTTTGCTGCAACCGAAAAGCAGCTTGAGCTTTACAAAAAGCACGTCCTTGACGGCACACCCATTGAAGAGAACGAAGACGTTCGTATCATGAATCACGGTCAGTAATGTAAAATTCACCTCAGGGATATCGTGAGCTGATATTCCAATCCGTTCCCTGATAATAAGACTCTCTAGCCTCGGCGGGAGAGTCTTATTCATAAATCAAAAGAGCATTGCCCATGGGGCGTGTCGGATTTTGGAGAACATTATGAAAACAATCAAGATTGGCGTCTTCGGTGGCGGCAGAGGCTGCGAGGTCGCAAAAAGCTTTATACTTGCAGGTGCCGAAATTGTTGCGCTATGTGATTTTATCCCCGAAAGACTTGAGCTTGGCAAGTCAAGACTTCCCTCCGGGATAAAAACCTACTCGGATTTTGACGAATTTATTTCGCATCCCGGTTTGGATGCCGTGATAATTGCAAACTTTTTCCACGAGCACGCGCCGTACGCTATAAAATGTCTTGAACAGAATATTGCCGTGTTCTCGGAATGCATTTCGAACGGCACTATGGCGGAGGGTGTGCAGCTCGCAAAAGCTGCAGAGAAGAGCCGAGCCGTGTATATGCTTGCGGAAAATTACCCATTTATGATTTTCAATCAGGAAATCAAAAGGGTTTGTGACGGTGGAACACTGGGCAAAATTCTCTATGCCGAGGGCGAGTATAACCACCCCGGCAACCCTGAGGACACCGGATTCAAAAAGGAATTTAATTACTCAACTCAGCACTGGAGAAATTACAATGCAAGGTCTTACTATATAACTCATTCGCTAGGTCCGATTATGTACGCCGTAGGCGCAATGCCGAAAAAGGTGCATGCATTCAACTGTTATTCTCCAAATGAAAAGGATATTCCCACCGCCTCAAACGTAGGCGATGCCGCCGCAATAATCACAACCTTGAACGACGACGGCTCTGTGTACCGCGTAACAGGTTGTTCTGCTTTCGGCGCGCATCATAACTGTTACCGCGTAGCAGGAACCAAGGGGCAGGTAGAGAAGGTACGCGGTATACCCGATAAGGTTATGCTCCGTTACAACGCATGGGAAACCCCCGATGGCGTGCAAAGCGAAAACTTCTATGAGGTAAAATGGGTGGACGGCATTGATACCGAGCTCATCGCAAAAAGCACTCACGGTGGCGCTGATTACCTTATGGCAAAGATGTTCCTTGATTGCGTGAGAGACGCACGTCAGCCTCCGTGTCCGTTTGACGTTCACTCGGCAATTGCTATGTCCTCGGTTGCAATCCTTGCTCACCGCTCCATGCTCGACGGCGGCGCGCCGTATGATATTCCTGATTTCAGAAATGCAGAGGATTGTAAAAAGTACGAAAACGATTGGCTCACGCCATTCATAGGCTCCGACGGAACGCCCCCAAGCCTTCCTTGCTGTTCTAATCCCGATTACAGAGCAACCGAATCTCAGCTCAAGCTGTTTCGGAAAAAGGTGATAGAGTCCTGACCGACTCTCATAACCGATAAAACACCCCCGAATCCATACACGGACTCGGGGGTGTTTATTTATTCTCACTATAAACGCTAAATCACATAAGCTTGAGATAAAGCTCCTTAATTTCCTCGACACTCGTCGCACGGGGGTTGCCGGGACGGCAAGCATCAGCATACGCTGACTCGGCAAGGAAATCAATGTCCTCAGGCTTTACGATATCCTTGAGGTTTGCAGGGATTCCTACGTCGAGCGAAAGCTGCTTAACTGCATTGATAGCTGCGGCTCTTGCCTCATCAAGCGACATGTCAGCTACGCCCTTGACACCCATAGCGACTGCGATATCTCTGTACTTTTCTCCGGTTGCAGGAGCGTTGTACTCCATAACGGTGGGGAGAATTATAGCGTTTGCAACACCGTGAGGTGTGTCGTAAACAGCACCGAGAGGATGAGCCATAGAGTGAACTATGCCAAGACCTACGTTAGAGAAGCCCATACCGGCAATGTACTGACCGAGTGCCATACCCTCGCGTCCCTCGGGCGTATTGTTTACTGCGCCTCTGAGGCTCTTTGCGATAATTTCGATTGCTTTAATATGGAACATATCGCTCATTTACCAAGCACCGCCGGTAATGTAACCCTCGATAGCATGAGTTAGAGCATCCATACCGGTTGCTGCAGTAAGCCCTGCTGGCATAGTAGCCATCATATCGGGGTCAACTATCGCAACAACGGGAATATCGTGAACGTCTACGCAAACCATCTTGCGATTGTTTTCAGCATCGGTAATAACGTAGTTAATCGTAACCTCAGCGGCAGTGCCTGCCGTGGTAGGAACTGCGATAATGGGGGTACACTTGTTCTTTGTGGGAGCAACGCCCTCAAGGCTTCTGACGTCTGCAAACTCGGGGTTCTCAATGATTATACCGATAGCCTTAGCGGTATCCATGGAAGAACCTCCGCCTATTGCAACGATGCAGTCAGCTCCGCTTTTCTTAAAAGCCGCAACACCGCTCTGTACGTTTTCGATAGTGGGGTTGGGCTTAATTTCGGAGAATATATCATATGCGATTTTTGCCGAATCAAGAACGTCGGTCACCTTCTTGGTAACGCCAAACTTGATAAGGTCGGGGTCGGAGCAAACGAACGCCTTTTTATAGCCTCTTGCCAAAATTTCGGTAGCAATCTCTGCTATTGCGCCCTTGCCGTGATAGCTGGTTTCGTTGAGTATAAATCTTTTGGACATAACAGTAACTCCTTTGTTAATTTATTAACATACTCATTATATCATACCGAAACAAAAAAATCAAGAACGATTTGTAAATGTTTTTCCAAGCTCCTCACGAGTCACCAAAAAAGAAAATCCCCAAATCCGAGTTCGGATTTGGGTTTGCATAAATAGAAATACTCGAGCTTACCAAAGCTCGAGGTGGGAGAATAAGCCTCGCGAGAGCGGAGATGAAATTCGTAGGCAGAGTGCAGAGTCGACTGTATTTGTTCCCACAGGGAACCGGCGAGGCTTGATAGCGAACTCCCGCACCTCGCTAAGTGCTCGGTGCGGAGCGATTCTCCTCACGAGTCACCGAAAAAGAAAATCCCCAAATCCGAGTTCGGATTTGGCATGCAAAAAATGCTCGAGCTTACCAAAGCTCGAGGTGGGAGAATAAGCCTCGCGAGAGCGGAGATGAAATTCGTAGGCAGAGTGCGGAACTGACTGTATTTGTTCCCACGGGGAACCGGCGAGGCTTGATGGCGAACTCCCGCACCTCGCGAAACGCTCGGTGCGGAGCAATTCTCCTCACGAGTCACCAAAAAAGAAAATCCCCAAATCCGAGTTCGGATTTGGGGATTTTGGTGACTCGTGGGAGAATCGAACTCCCGTTACCGCCGTGAAAGGGCGGTGTCTTAACCGCTTGACCAACGAGCCGGGGGTGGTAGCGGATGTCGGATTTGAACCAACGACCTGCCGGGTATGAACCGGACGCTCTAGCCAACTGAGCTAATCCGCCGTATTGCTAAGCTTGTTTTTCGCAAACCGCTATGGTATTATACCATAACATAAAATGATTGTCAATACTTTTTTGAAAGTTTTTTCACCGCTTGACAAAATCATGCAAAAAATGTATAATGTATAGATAGCAGGCGTGCGTGCGCTATATTATGAAAGGAACGGCAGTATGGATAAAATCTATAATTTCGGTGCAGGTCCCGCTCAGCTTCCGAAAGAGGTGCTTGAGAGGGCGCAAAGAGAGCTGTTTTCAACTGAGGAGGCTATTCCGCTTCCCGAGGCAGATGCATCATCGGAAAAATTCAAGGCTATCCTGAAGGTCTGCGAGAGTAATTTGCGCAAGCTTCTCAATATACCTTCAAACTATAAGGTGATGTTCGTTGACGGAACCGGTACAGCTCAGTTTTCCGCAATTCCAATGAACCTGCTCTCCGAGCGTCGCAGAGCAGACTATATAGTAACCGGTCAGTACTCTAACATGGCGTACCATGAGGCTAAAAAGTATGGAGATATAACTATAGCGGCATCTTCCGCAGGAGCGAATCCGATATTTTCGGCAATTCCGAAGGTCAGCTCCAGCGATTTCCGTCCGGACGCCGATTACGTTCATATCTGTTATAACAATACTATATACGGAACGAAATTCGACGAAATTCCCGACACGAGAAATATCCCTCTTGTTGCGGATATGTCATCGTCTTTGCTCTCTGAGCCAATTGACGTGTCGCGCTTTGGTATGATTTACGCCGACCTCGGCCCCAATATAGCCCCTGCATCAATGACGCTTATTATAATCCGCGAGGATATGATAGTAAGCAACCGCTCCGATACACCATCTTCTATAAGCTATAAGACGCTCGCCGAGAGCGGACTTTATGCGGGAACGGCAATATACGGCGTATATATGGCAAATCTTATGCTTGAATGGATAATATCCGTTGGCGGTCTTGAGGAAATGAAGCGCCGTAACGAGCGCAAGGCAGGTCAGCTTTACGATTTCCTTGACGGACAGGATTATTATACCGCCTCAGCGAATAAAAGATTCCGCTCCATGACAAACGTGGTATTCACTACCGGTGTTCCCGAGCTTGATAAAAAATTTATCAAGGAAGCAGAGAAACAGGGGCTTTATAATCTTGCCGGGCATATGTCCGTCGGAGGAATGAGAGCATCTCTTTACAACGCCATGGTTTACGACGGTGTGGATAGGCTTATAAAGTTTATGCAGAAATTTATGAGAGAAAATCCGAAATTCGAGGATTTATAATACAAAAGGTAATCTAAAACACCGCAAAACGCGGAAAAGGAAAATATATGATTCGTAACGATTTAAGAAATATCGCGATAATAGCGCACGTAGACCACGGAAAAACAACCCTCGTTGACGAGATGCTTCGCCAGGGCGGAATTTACCGCGACAATCAGGAAATGGCAGACAGAGTAATGGACTCAGGCGACCTTGAGCGCGAGCGCGGAATAACCATTCTTGCAAAAAACACCGCAATTCACTATAAGGACGTTAAAATAAACGTCATAGACACTCCCGGACACGCCGATTTCGGTGGCGAGGTCGAGAGAATACTTAAAATGGTAAACGGTGTAATTCTTTTGGTTGACGCTGCCGAAGGACCTATGCCTCAGACACGCTTCGTTCTTGAAAAGGCTCTGGCAATGAATCACAGAGTTATAGTCGTCGTTAATAAAATCGACCGCCCTGATGCTCGTCTTGACGAGATAGCAGACGAGGTTCTTGAGCTTCTTATAGAGCTTGATGCAAGCGACGAGCAGCTCGACTCTCCGATGATATTCTGCTCGGGAAGAGCCGGAACGGCATCTCTCGACCCGCACACGCCCGGTACCGACCTTACTCCTCTTCTCGACAAAATCGTAGAGTATATGCCTGCACCTGAGGGCGAGGAAGAGGATCCTCTCCAGCTTCTCGTTTCCTCAATTGACTATAACGAGTTCGTCGGAAGAATCGGTATAGGAAGAATTGAACGCGGAGTTATAAAGCAGGGGCAGGGCGTTGCTATATGCAACTATCATACGCCTGAAAAGTCGAAGCCTGCAAAAATTGTTTCGATATACCAGTTCGACGGTCTTAAAAGAGTTCCTGTAACCGAGGCTATGGTAGGCGATATCGTATGCTTCTCGGGTTGTGAGGATATCTCAATAGGTGACACGGTATGCGCTCCCTCTTGCCGAGAGCCGCTTGAGTTTGTCAAGGTTGGCGAGCCTACTATGGAGATGACGTTCTCGGTAAATGATTCTCCCTTCGCCGGCAAAGAAGGAAAATTCGTCACCTCGCGCCACCTGCGTGCAAGGCTTTACAGAGAGCTTCTTAAGGACGTTTCCTTAAGAGTCAGCGACGGTGAAACCACCGATAGCTTCAGGGTGGCAGGCAGAGGAGAGATGCACCTCTCAATTCTCATAGAAAATATGCGCCGAGAGGGATACGAGCTTTGCTGCTCGAACCCCAGAGTGCTTTATAAGGAAATAGACGGAGAAAAGTGTGAGCCTATTGAAAATGTCATAATTGACGTTCCGGAAATTTATATGGGCTCGGTTATGGAAAAGCTGGGAGCCAGGAAGGGCACACTTAACGATATGCAGCTTCACGGAAGCCGTCAGAAGCTCTTTTATACCATACCCACAAGATGCCTGTTCGGATACCGCTCGGAGCTCCTTACCGATACACGCGGTGAGGGATTGATTTCCTCGATATTCGCAGGATACGAGCCGTTCAAGGGCGAGATAAAGACCAGATTCACCTCATCTCTCGTTGCCTCCGAAACCGGAATCGCAACCACCTACGGACTGTTTCAATCTCAGGACAGAGGCCCTCTGTTCATAGGTCCTGCGACTCCGGTCTACTGCGGTATGATAGTCGGAGAAAACCCCAAGCCCGATGATATAGAGGTAAACGTCTGCCGCGAAAAGCATCTGACTGCAATAAGGTCCTCAGGTGCCGACGAAAAGCTGACTCTCATAACCCCGGTTCAGCTCTCGCTTGAGGAAGCGATAGAGTTTATAACCGATGAGGAGCTCATCGAGGTAACTCCTAAGAGCATACGACTCAGAAAAACAATTCTCGACACTCCCACCAGAAAAAGAATGCAGGCGCAGAAGCGCGCTGCCCTCAAGGAGCAGGGAAAGTAATAAGCTCTTGACTACGTACAACGTTGCAGAGCGTGTTGAGTTATGTGCTGTAAAATGAAGTGATAGAGCTTCTTATAGAGGACCCTATTTTAAAGTAATCCTTCGGTTGTGGCGCTGCCGAATATAGCGTAGCTTGCAATTTTAAGGATTGAAGCAAAAGAATAGCTGTTGTTCTATATAATCGTATTAAAAAAGGCAGGAGAGCTTATCAATTTCTCCTGCCTTCTTGTATTTGAAGGCTGCATTATAGCTTACGTATCTCCCCGGCAGAAGTCACGCGAAACACGCCGTCCGTGTAGCATTCTAACTTGAAAATTCATATTTATGGCTCTGAGCCGGACTGTCAGGCTTATTTGCCTACAGGTGCAATATTCGGTGCACTGCTAGCTTCTTTTATCACTGTTTATTTCTCCATGCTTCGCCTCAGCAATCAGCATTCTTGCACCGAAAAGCCTTCTGCAAAGATATATAAGGGCCAAAAGAGCAAAGACGGCGCGGAGAAGTGTCAAATGGCGAAAAACGAAAAGCGCCGCAGCCGAAAAGGCGCAAAAGAACAAAATATGCAAAGTATGATTTACATTTACGAGGTGCTTGCCTGCAATTTTTCTGAAATATTGATTTAGCAATAGCAGCAAAGCAAGATAGGCGGTAAAGGTAATTACCGCGGCAGCAAAAATACCGAAGCGGCGCAAAAGCGCGAGATTGAGCACCACCGAAGCCAAAGCACAAGCAGCTCCGCAGGCGATAACCCCGCGTACGCGCTCAAGCGCCAGCACCGCCGAGGTCAGAAGCGAGGAAAGGAAAAGCGGTGACGCGGATAGCGCAATGGGAAAAACGGAGGAAAGGCCGCCAAGATATTCCTCTGGGGCGAGGAAAGAGAAAACCTCGGGCGCGAGCGCTAAGAATATAAGTGCCGCGGGGCATATTATATCAACAGCGGCTGTGAAAACCTGACGAATCCTGCCGTAGTCGGTGGCTCTGACCTTTCGCATAACCCAAGGTGAGAGGGCATGGCATATTCCCGAAGATAGCGCGACAAGGGCACTGCCTGCGGAATATGCAACCGAATACGCCCCCAATGCTGAGGCGCCAAGCAGACGTGAAATGATAATCTTATCACCCTGCGCGAGCAGGCTGAGCGAAATATAATAAGGAAACATCGGCAATGCCAGCCTGAGAAGATAACGGCTGTATTCAGCAAAAGATTTTTTGCTTGTTTTTTCCTCTGATACGGAGGCGTGTATCACTTTTTCATGCTTTAATGTCGCTCGTTCGTAGAGCAAATTTGTCAATCGCTCCGAAAATATAATATATATGAATAATGGCAGAGAAAAGGCAACCAAAACAGCCGTACTCACCCCGACCTTAACGGTAAGTGCCATAGCTTCGTTGCCCTGTACCGATAACGCAAAAACACAGGCAAGACCGGGTGCGAGTGCTCCGAGAATGAACGAGGAAATCAGCGTAAATCGGTATTTACAGAAAAAACGGCATTTTGCGCTGAAGAGGTTTACCGTCATATTTGAAATCAGAGCCAAAGCGAGAAAAATAAACGCTCCGGGGAAGAGTGAATTGCGGAAAAACATACGCCAAATCGGCAAGAATACAGCAAGTGCCGATAAGCACAGCAAAAGCAAAAGAATCAGCGCAGAGCGCAGAAGCGTACGGCGGGAATCCTGAAATTTCTGGAGTGCACGCCAGAAAACCGAGCCGCATATATCAAGTGTTCCGAATATTGTAAGTATTGACAGAATGCTGTTAAAAAGCGTATAGGCTCCGTATTCCTCGGAGGAGAGAAGACGCGTCATAACAGGGGTTAAAAGAAAAGCAGCAGCTCGCGTTATAACCATGCCGAGCGTGTAAAATACCGAGGCCTTGGCGGGCGCATTCATTCCGTTGCCCTTAATGAGTGAAAATACTTGCCCGAATTCCTCCTTCGCTTTCGTCAATTTTTGAAGCAAGCTGTATCACCTCCAAATCTTTCTTCCACTTTATTTTTCAAAGTTTTAAGAGCGTGTATAAGAGGCAATTTTATACCGTTTTGCAAGTCTTTACCTTGAAACTGTTTAAATATGACAAAACAATGGCACCTTTGCGATAAATATGAATGTCTTTACAAAAAAATCCTTCAATCCTATTGATTTTTACTATTATATGTGCTAAAATAAAATATATTTTGAATGGAGGAATAAAAGTATGTTCAAATCCGAATATTTAAAGGATCTGATGGCAAGAGTTGAGCGCCGCAATGCTGGCGAGTCCGAGTTTCATCAGACCGTTCGCGAGGTTCTTGAGTCTATCGAGCCGGTAATCGAACAGCGCCCCGAGTACGTCACCAGTGGCGTTCTTGAGAGAATGGTAGAGCCCGAGAGAATTATCAAGTTCCGCGTTCCGTGGACTACCGACGACGGTAAGGTTATGGTAAACAGAGGCTTCCGTATCCAGTTTAATTCGGCTATCGGTCCTTACAAGGGCGGTCTCAGATTCCACCCGTCCGTAAACGAGAGCATTATTAAGTTCCTCGGCTTTGAGCAGAGCTTCAAGAACTCTCTTACCAGTCTTCCCATGGGCGGTGGTAAGGGTGGCTCCGACTTCGACCCCAAGGGTAAGAGCGATGCTGAGGTTATGCGCTTCTGTCAGAGCTTTATGACCGAGCTTTGCAAGTACATCGGCCCTGATACAGACGTTCCCGCAGGTGATATTGGCGTTGGCGCAAGAGAGATTGGCTACCTCTTCGGTCAGTACAACAGAATATGGACCGAGTTCACCGGTGTTCTTACAGGTAAGGGTATTCCTTACGGAGGCTCTCTCATTCGTCCCGAGGCTACCGGCTACGGAGCGGTTTACTACACCGTTGAGATGCTCAAGCACTTCGGTGACAGCATAGAGGGTAAGACCTTTGCTATCTCCGGCTTCGGCAACGTTGCTTGGGGTACAGTTAAGAAGGTTAATG
>JAZNDN010000001.1:0-28357 GCA_045588085.1 Eubacteriales bacterium | reverse complement strand
CTACGCTCAAGAGCCGCATCCTTTTCTATATACTTACGGTATTCGTTAAGAGTAGTTGCACCTATGCAATGAAGCTCGCCTCTTGCAAGCATCGGCTTCAAAAGATTTCCCGCGTCCATAGCGCCCTCACTCTTCCCTGCGCCAACTATAGTATGAAGCTCGTCTATAAAGAGAATTATTCTGCCCTCGGATGACTTTATTTCCTCAAGCACAGCCTTAAGACGCTCCTCAAACTCGCCTCTGTATTTCGCTCCTGCTACCAAAGCTCCCATGTCAAGAGAGAAGACCGCTCTGTCCTTGAGATTATCAGGCACGTCCCCCTTGACGATTCGCTGAGCCAGTCCCTCCGCAATTGCGGTTTTTCCAACGCCGGGCTCGCCTATCAAGCAGGGGTTGTTCTTTGTTTTTCTTGACAGTATTCTGATAACGTTACGTATTTCATCATCTCTACCTATAACCGGGTCCAGCTTCTGATTTTTAGCAAGCTCAACCAGGTCCTGACCGTATTTATTTAACACGTCATATGCCGTTTCGGGATTATCGTTCATAACTTTTCTGTTACCTCTGAGTCTTAAGAGCTCCTTCTTAAATTTATTTTTATCAACTCCCGCCACCGAGAGCGCAGATTTTATCTTGGCATCCCCCTTGTCAAAGAAAGCCAGCATTATGTGCTCAACCGATAGATATTCGTCCTGCATATCGGAACGGATTTTATCGGCTGAAATCAGTACTGCCTCAAGCTCCGCAGATATGAATACCCTACTCGATGCACCCGAAAGCTTAGGCAACGCAGCTATAATAGAACCAAGTCTTTTCAAAAGAGTGCCCTTATCCGCACCTATGAGCTTTATAATCTCGGGTACGGTACCGCCGTTTTGCGAAAGAAGGGCAGACAGCACGTGGCTTTGCTCAACAGACGGATTTGAATTATCCTCCGCCAGTTGCTTCGCATCGTTTAGCGCCTCTGCAGATTTTTGAGTAAGCTTTTCAAAATCCATAAGCCTCACCTACCTTTCTGAGAATAGTTTACTATCCGTTTATGAACAAAAGTTCACCGAACTATGTATTTTTTGTAAATATTAGCAGTCTGAATATGCGAGTGCTAACAATATTTGTTTGATATTACTTTCATTTCGTCACTTTTTTATCACTCGTTTTGGATATTTGCTAAAAACCGTTGCTGATTTTAAAAACTCCGCGGCAAAGAGAAATATTTTATAATTTACTACGGTACCTATTGACAAAACAAATATTTTCGTGTATTATTTTATAGGCAAATTGAGAACGGTTCTCAATTTCAAGGCTTTTATGCTTATTTAATAAGGAAGATAATACGACGTGACTTACAACACAAAACAAAAAGAACGCATAATAGCATTTTTCCGTGACAATGCTGACAAAAGCTTTACGGCAGACGAGCTTATATCCGAAATTTGCGATGGCGGCTCCGGCAAAAGCACAGTATACAGAATCATTGCCTCGCTCTGCGAGGGCGGAATGCTTCGGAAAACCCAAGACGGTGACAACGGAAAATGCTCATACCAGCTCATAGATTGCCACAGCTGCCATAGCCACCTGCATCTGAAATGCCGAGATTGCGGCAAACTCGTTCATCTTGAGGGCGCGGTTAGCCGTGAGCTTGAGCGCGCACTTCGCGAAACTCAGGGCTTCGAGCTTGACGAAAGCACGATGATATACGGCAGATGCGAGACTTGCCGAAAGCAAGCTAACGACTCGCAGGGCTTATGAAAGGATAAAACGCATGTTTCTTTTAAATACAATTCGCACCGCGGGAGAGCATGAGGCGCACGGCTTTTTCGAAGAGATTTTTCTTCACGGTTTTTTTGACACGCTCAAGGTTATTCCCTTCCTGCTTCTGACGTATCTGCTCATGGAATTTATTGAACACAAGGCAGACGGCAGGCTTGAGTCGTTTCTTACAAAAAGCGGAAGCTTTGGCCCTGCAGCCGCTTCGCTTCTCGGTGCTGTGCCCCAGTGCGGTTTTTCTTCGGTTGCATCTAATCTATACACGGGTCGCGTTATAACACTTGGAACACTGATTGCGGTATTTCTCTCAACCTCCGACGAAATGCTTGTCATTCTCATATCCGGAGCCTTCTCCGCCAAGCTCATTTTCGGACTTTTACTTTACAAGGTGCTCGTAGGTGCCGTTGCCGGTTTTGCAATTGATGCTATTCTTCGATTGATGAGAAAGCAAAAGCCAGACATAAACATAGACGAGCTTTGCGAAAACGACGGCTGCAGCTGTGAGCGCGGAATTTTTCGTTCTGCACTGCATCACACACTGAGCATCTCACTCTTTATTTTGCTCGTAACCTGGCTTATAAATACGCTGGTATTCTTTGTGGGAAGCGATGCTCTTGCCGCACTGCTTTACGACAAGCCCGTGCTGAGTCATTTCATAGCAGCGCTTGTAGGTCTTATACCCAACTGCGCAGTTTCGGTTGCGCTTACGGAATTTTTTGCCGACGGATTTATAACCGTAGGAACTATGCTCTCCGGGCTTTTCTCCGGTGCCGGTGTCGGTTTGCTTATACTTTTCCGTGTGAACAATCACGTGAAGGAGAATCTTATTATCATAGGATTGCTTACGGTCATAGGCTTCGGTTTCGGTCTTCTGGCAGACCTCGCGGGACTTGATGCATTGCTTGCTTAATCGTGTGAGGAGCGCCGCGGCTTTCCCGGAGCGTCAGCACTGCATTTATTCCGTTCAGATTCGGAACAATAAAATAATTATTAAAAATCAACAATACGCTTGAAATCATAAAAAAACTGTGATACAATAGTCACAGCAATTCGAAAGTCAGAGAGCCTTGATAAAGCTCGGCTTTCATCGAAAGGATTTTTTAAAATGAAAAAAAATATAGCAATTGTAGGTTACGGCGGTCAGGGAGCCTGGCACGCAAATTGGGCTCTTAAGAGTGACGTTATCTCGCTCGCCGGTATTTACGATATTGCAGAAAAAAGAATGCAGGCTGCGAAGGATGCGGGAATCCGCACCTACTCGTCGCTTGAAGAAATCTGCGCTGACGAAAGCGTCGACATCGTTCTTTGCGCAACTCCCAATGACGTTCACAAGGATATAGTTATCACAGCTCTTCGCTCAGGCAAGAACGTTGTGTGCGAGAAGCCCGTTGCTCTTTCCGTTGAGGAATTTGACGAAATGTGCGAAGCTGCGCGCGAGTCGGGCAAAGTATTTACCGTTCACCAGAACAGAAGATGGGACGTTGACTACCTTGCGATGCAGGGGCTCGTTAACAGCGGTGAAATCGGTGACGTCATCAATATAGAATCCAGAATACACGGCTCACGCGGTATCCCTTCCGACTGGAGATGCCATAAGGCTCCGGGCGGCGGTATGGTTCTTGACTGGGGCGTTCACCTTATCGACCAGATGCTCCGTCTTATTCCCGAAAAGATAACTAAGATATACTGTGAGCTCACCAACATAACCACCGACGAGGTTGACGACGGCTTTAATCTGCATATGACCTTCGAGAGCGGAAAACGCGCAACCGTTGAGGTTGGTACATATAATTTCCTTGCTCTTCCCCGCTTCTATATGCAGTGCAAAAACGGCTCTGCGCTTATTGAGGATTGGCAGAAAAAGTGCCGCGTTTCCAAGCTCAAGGCGTGGAACGAAAAAGAGGTTCTTCCCATTCAGACGGCAGCCGGCATAACCAAGACGATGGCTCCCAGAGACGAGCTGACGCTTGATATGTACGAAATCGAGCGTCCTACCTCTGACGTTCACGATTTCTACCGTAACCTCGTTCGCGCAATCGACGGCAAAGAGGAGCAGCTCATTAAGCTTTGCGAGGTCAGACGCGTTCTTCAGGTTATGCAGACCTGCTTCATTTCCGCAGAAAAGAACAGCGCGATTTCCGTAAGCATATAGCTTAAGCATATCAGTATAATGGGTGAGGTTTGGATTTAATCCGCACCTCACCCTTAATATTACCGTATCACAAATTACTCATTAGACCGACTAAATATTTATGCTTGCTTTTACGGATTTTTTTTGATATACTGAATTTGGCGCGTTATGCGCAATAAAACCAAGTTTTTGTGGAGGAATTTACAATGGATAACCTTTATCCCGCAGTGTTTGTGGTTAAGGATAGCTATCACATAATGTTTTACACCGAAAAAACCGTTCTCGTAAGTGCAAGTATCGGTGGCGAAATCTATTACGATGAATCGAACGGAGTTATGCGTTCGGCATCTTTGGTACACAGAATTATCGTTCCCAAAGAGGAGCTTGATGCGGCAGGAGAATATACTATTCACGAGCGGCCCATAATTGAGAGAAAGCCCTATTTCACCGAAACTGCGGAACAGATATCTAAAACCTACACATTCCGTCCGGTAAAATCCGGGGCGGTCAGAGCTTATCATATATCAGACACCCACAATAACAGCGTATCCCCTCCTATTGCCGCTTCTGTATTCGGTAATATTGATTTCCTTATAATGAACGGTGACATTCCCGACCACAGCGGTGCAATGGAAAACTGTATAACGATTTATAAAATTGCCTCAGCGGTAACACGCGGAGAAATTCCTATCGTATTTTCAAGAGGCAACCACGATATGCGTGGCGTCCTTGCAGAGAAGTTTTCCGAGCTTACCCCGACAGACAACGGAAATTCTTATTATACCTTCCGCCTCGGCAATATCTGGGGAATGGTTCTTGACTGCGCTGAAGATAAGCCGGATTCTCACGAGGAATACGGATATACGGTTTGCTGTCATGCATTCCGTAAAAGGCAGACCGCTTTCATAAAGCGCATAATTGCCAGCGGCGAGCATCTTGCCGAGGGAATTCGTCACCGCGTCGTTATAGCTCACAATCCCTTTACGCATCAGCTCAAGCCGCCTTTTGACATAGAAAAGGAAACCTATACCGAATGGGCAAGACTGTTAGAGGACGAAATCAAGCCGCACGCTATGATTTGCGGACATTTGCACAAGCTCATAATCAGTAAAAAGGGCTCTGAATACGATACCTTAGGTCAGCCCTGCACAGTAGTGGTAGGTGCCGATATCAATCATAAAACAGGCTTCTGGGCAGGCTGTGGATTCGATTTTGAGGAGGACGGAATTTACGCTACCTTCACAGACAGCAACGGTGAAAAAACTAACAGAGAAAAACTATAAAGCCGTTATTTGACAATTATAGTTTACATATTATGGGGAAACCAATGCAAATAAATATCGTTTTGCCGTACAGTTCTCCCTTTGGAAAAGGATATTACCAATGGAAAAATGGAAAAAGAGAGCAATTGAGCTGCTGGCAGGACTTGCTTTTCTCGGAAAGCGCGACCCTGCCGTTATAGAGCATTTTCCCTCCAAGCCGATTGTAATGCAACCGGAGGAAAAGCTCATAACAAGACCTATACTAAAAAAGAATTTCACGCTTTCCCCGAAGCGCCTCACCTCGTTTATTACAGCGCTTGAGGAGGAACGACGCGCCAATATACACAGTCTGACCGTCATCAAGGACGGAAAGCTGCTGCTTGACGTTTCGCACCCCGGATACTCCTCCGATATGCCGCACCTGTCGCATTCAATGTCAAAAACCTTGACGGGCCTTGCTGTCGGAATGCTGTGGGACGAAGGAAAGATTTCGCTTGACACTCCGATTTTGAGCTTCTTCCCCGACATCTCACCCGAGGACCGCCGTATGTACGACGTAACGGTTCACCATCTTTTATCGATGACCTGCGGTGTTCCGTTTGCGGAGCTTGGGGTTGCCACCGAAGAGAACTGGACAGAAGCATTTTTTGCCTCAAATATGAGCTTCAACCCCGGTGAAAAGTTCGCCTATAACAGCATGAACTCCTACATTCTCGGCCGTATCGTAAGCAAAATCAGCGGTGAGAGTCTGGACAGCTTTATAAGACGACGCCTTATCGAGCCGCTTGAGATAAAAAGCTTCTTCTGGGAAAAGTGCAAGGAAGGCTTTGAGAAAGGCGGCTTCGGAGTTTATTTGTCCTGCGAGGCATGGGCGCGAATCGGTGTTATGATACTGGGGGGCGGTATTTTCCGCGGCAAAAGAATCATCTCGGAGGCTTGGCTTAAGCTTGCAACTCAGCCTCACGGCATTCCCCCGGCAGAAACCGGTGCATTTAATTACGGATACCACGTATGGTGCGCCAGAGAGAACGACGAAATACTGATTAACGGAATGCTTGGACAAAACGTCTGGATATGCCCGAGAAATAGAATTGTCGTATCGCTCAACAGCGGAAATAACGAGTTGTTTCAGGAAAGTCCTGCTCTTACGATTATAAGAGCATATCTCGGCGCGGACCTATCGCACGATACCGTCGCCAACTACCGCTCTATAAGCGCGCTTCGCGAGGCAGAGCAGCATTTCTTTGACCGACGTCATTGGATAAAGCCGAAGACTAAGCCCAAGGGGCTCACATACAGACTGGGTATTCGCAACCCGGAGCCATATGACCGCAGCTTCGACACCTTGCTTGGCGAGTATGCTTTTCCTGAAAACAATGCACAAGGCATTCTGCCGCTCTTCCTTTCGGTTATGCAGTCCTGCTATCTCGGCGGAATTGAAAGAATACGTATTGAACGCCTTGGCGACGAACTGTTCTTTACATTCCGAGAGGGTGGCGTCGACTATCGCTTTGAAGCAGGAATATACGATTTCAAAACCTCTGTTATTGAGGTAAAGGGAGAAAAATATCTGCTTCGCGCAATGGCGGAAGCGATAGAGGACGAAGACAGGAATCCTGTATTCAAGCTCGAGCTCGTATTTCCTGAGCTTCCAAATTCGAAAAACATAAAATTCAATTTCCAGCTTGGACGCCTTGTACTCCGTCTGTCAGAAACGCCTAACCAGAAAATAGCCGAAAGCTATCTTTCAAAGCTGACGTATTCACCGAAATTCTCATTCTTCACAGGAATCCTGGAAAGAAAGCTCGGTGACAACTATATAGAAAGAAAGCTGACCTCCGTATTCAATCCTACTCTATACGGAATTTCAACCGCAAGAATCGGTTACGAAAAGATAATCGCTGACGAAAGTGCTCTCTCCTCACAGACCAGAGAAAGCTCTACAAAATACCTTTCCGCTTTCATAAACAGGTTCATATCCGAGGACGAAAAGGAGGAGATGCAGGACAAAGCCGAAAGACAGGAGGGTGGCTTCTTCAAGCGCAAGATTATGGGTATTTTCGCACGTAAGAAGCAGGACAGTGTTTCAGACGAGCAAGTCACAGAGGATACCCCGACAGAAGCACCTCAGTCACAGGACGAGCAAAGCGGTGATGATTTTGATATATCCGAGGAAAGCATCAGCACGTCTTTGGATAATTCCGATGACAATAGCCGGGTTGCACCGGATAGCACAGCAGAGAATAACGGCAACACCTGACGGTGAGTGCTGTATATTTTCAAAGCGGCATCGCAAGCTGTCAAAAGGCTCACACAGTCTCATGATGAAACGAAAAAATAAAGCAAGCCCAAGGGGAGAATACTAACCTTGGGCTTGCTTTATTTCAAAGAAAATCAACGCTTCCTTCTTGCTTTTTGCCGCACTTAAAAAACTGCCGCCTTTTTCGTTTTTTAAGGCATGCAGCTCGTAAAAGAGCTATCGTTAAAATCAGTCGAGATTGAGCTTATTGAGCATCTCGCGAAGAGCCTTAGCCTCTTCGGTAGTTATGGTAATACCCTTGCCCATTTTCTCATGATCGGGAGACCAGGTTCTGATATCAAGAACAGGCTCTCTCTCATTCCAGCTTATAAGGTTAAGCTCCTTATTCCAGCCGTTGCTTCCTTCGCTTACGATACCGATTTTCTCAACTACTTCATACTTAATCTCGGGCATTTCGTCAACTCCTTAAAGATTTAAGATTTATATGCTACGAGCGCGCGGTATATTTTAAAATAAACTATACCAGCCTCATTTTAACACATAGTTCGCCCTTTGTCAAGGAATATGATAAAAAATGTAAAAAAAATATTAATTTTATTTATATGGAAAATATTTTCTCCCTTTTTGACAAAAAATATTTTATTTTGCTCGCCTGCCTACTTGACAATCACCCCAAAAAATGATATACTGATTTCGGCTATATGACTGACGGAAAATGGGTTTAACCATAGGGGAGTATAGCTCTGGTTAGTCGACCGTCTGGGCATTTTGTGTCTTAGGTCGGCTTTTTTGATTGTTAAAAATTTATTTATCATATACGGAGGCTAAAATGACAGAGGCTTGGAGAGGCTTTAAGCAAGGAAAATGGATGAACGAGATAAACGTTCGCAGCTTTATTCATAAGAATATCGTTCCTTATTACGGCGACGGCAGTTTCCTTGAGGGACCTACTCAGAATACCCTTGACCTTTGGAAAAAGGTAAGCGAGCTGAAGCAAAAGGAGATTGATGCGGGCGGTGTTCTTGATATGGATACCAAGGTGGTTTCAACCATTCTTTCTCACGGCGCCGGATATATCGACAAGGATAAGGAAAAAATAGTAGGTCTGCAGACTGACGTTCCCATGAAACGCGCGCTTCATCCGTACGGCGGAATCCGTATGGCAGTTAAGTCGTGCCGCGAGAACGGATACGAGGTAGACCCCGAGATAGTTGAATTCTTTTCCACTCACAGAAAAACGCACAATGCCGGTGTTTTCGATGCGTACACTCCCGAAATGAGAAAATGCCGCACGAACCATATAATCACAGGACTTCCCGATGCTTACGGCAGAGGAAGAATCATAGGAGATTACCGCAGAGTTGCGCTTTACGGCGTTGACCGTCTTATAGAGGATAAGCAGTTCCAGAAGGATACCACAATATCCACTATGAGTGCCAGCGTAATCCGCGAGCGCGAGGAGCTTTCGGAGCAAATCAGAGCGCTTGAGATGCTTCGCGAAATGGCAAAGCTTTACGGCTGCGATATATCCAAGCCGGCAAGAAATCTTAAGGAAGCGACTCAGGCACTTTACTTTGCATACCTTGCCGCAGTCAAGGAGCAGAACGGCGCGGCAATGAGCCTTGGAAGAACCTCCACCTTCCTTGATATTTACGCAGAGCGCGACCTTGCAGAAGGCACCGTTACCGAAAGCGAAATTCAGGAAATAATAGACCATTTCGTTATGAAGCTACGTATGGTCGTTTTCGCGAGAACTCCCGATTACAATCAGATATTCGCAGGCGACCCCACCTGGATTACCGAATCCATAGGAGGTATCGCTACCGACGGAAAGCCTCTTGTTACGAAGATGTCTTACCGTTATCTTAACACGCTTAACAATATCGGTGCGGCACCGGAGCCTAACCTCACTGTTCTCTGGTCCGAGCAGCTTCCTTATAACTTCAAGGAATTTTGCGCAAAGATTTCTATAAAGCATCACGCCGTTCAGTATGAGAACGACGACCTTATGCGTCCCATTCACGGAGACGACTATGCTATTGCATGCTGCGTTTCCTCTATGAAGGTAGGTAAGGAAATGCAGTTCTTCGGTGCGAGAGCAAACCTTGCAAAGTGTCTGCTTTACGCTATCAACGGAGGCGTTGACGAGGTCAGCGGTGACCAGGTAGGCCCCGAATACAGAGCTGTAAGCGGCGACTATCTCGATTACGAGGACGTAATGAAGAAATACCGCGACATGATGCGTTGGCTTGCCAGAGTTTACGTAAACACTCTTAACGTAATCCACTACATGCACGACAAGTATTCCTACGAGCGACTCCAGATGGCGCTTCACGACAAGGACGTTAAGCGTTGGTTTGCAACAGGTATTGCAGGCCTTTCGGTTGTTGCAGACTCGCTTTCGGCTATAAAGCATGCCAAGGTCAAGGTTGTCAGAAACGAAAAAGGCATCATTACCGATTACATTGTCGAGGGTGATTTCCCCAAATTCGGAAACGATGATGACAGAGTTGACGATATTGCAAAAGAGGTTCTTCACACCTTTATCGCATATCTTCGTGAGAACCACGCTTACCGTGACGGTGAGATAACGACCTCCATTCTTACTATAACCTCCAACGTCACCTACGGCAGAAACACCGGTTCTACGCCCGACGGCAGAAAAGCCGGAGAGCCCTTTGCGCCCGGAGCGAACCCCATGCACGGCAGAGATACCAGCGGTGCCGTTGCTTCTCTTGCATCTGTCGCAAAGCTTCCCTTTACCGATTCGCAGGACGGTATTTCAAATACCTTTACCATAGTTCCTTCTGCCCTCGGTAAGTCCGAGGAAGAGCAGGAGGCAAATCTGGTTACCCTTCTTGACGGATATACCGCTAAGCGCGGATTCCATCTGAACGTCAACGTATTTGACAGAGAGCTTCTTCTGGATGCACAAAAGCACCCCGAGCTCTATCCTCAGCTTACCATAAGAGTATCCGGCTACGCCGTTAATTTTGTTAAGCTTACCAAAGCACAGCAGGACGAGGTTATCTCCAGAACCTTCCATTCGGGTATATGATATGCAAAATTCCGAAAAGCTCGGTTACATTCATTCAATAGAAAGCTTTGGCACGGTTGACGGGCCGGGTGTTCGGTTCGTGGTCTTTTTTGCAGGCTGCCCTTTGCGCTGCCTTTACTGTCACAACCCTGACACGTGGCAAATGGCGGATGCACCCTTGAGGTTGAGCACGGAGGAAATTCTCGGTCGTATGACGAGAAATATCGCCTTTTACAAAGCCGGTGGAATAACCGCAACCGGCGGTGAGCCTCTTATGCAACAGGAATTTCTGCTTGAGCTTTTCTCAAAGGCAAAGGCAGCTAAAATTCACACCTGCCTTGACACTTCGGGAATAACCTTCAACAAAAACGACGCTGCCCGTGTCGAGTTTTTTGACAAGCTTATAAAGGTTACAGACCTGTTTATGCTTGATATCAAGCACGTGGACGAGCAGGCACACGAAAGTCTGACGGGAAAAAGCAATCTGCCCGTGCTTTCGTTTGCCGAATATTTAAACGAGCGCGGAGCAAAAATGCGAATCCGCCACGTATTAGTCCCCGGCATCACCGATGCAAAGGATTCCTTAACGGCACTCGGAGCATACCTTAAGCCTTTTAGTAATATAGAAAAAATCGAAATTTTGCCTTATCACGATTTAGGAAAGTCAAAATACGAAGCTCTTGGCATTCCCTATCCTCTCGCAGACACTCCTAGGCTTACCGAGGCAGATGCCAAGCGTGCACTGGCGCTGATAGAAAATTCAATGAAGAATTGACGCTGCGGATGCTCGCGGTATATAATGTTATAAACCGAATGCGGCAGAGCCGCTCGGTCGAAATGGAGATATTCTGTTTATGTATATTGCCGACATGCATTCTGACAGTCTTTCGGCAGTCAGCTCAAAAAGAGGTCTTGTGACCGAATTTAATATCTCAAAGCAAAATCCGCAGCTTACTTTTTTTGCCGCATTCACTAAGTTTGCGGGAAGAAGCGTTTTTGAAAGGCGTGCAACCGTCAGCAGACTCTTGAATGCCTACCTATACGAAACCGACAGACTTTCAATACAACGCATACTTGACGCAAAGGACCTCATACACGCCCAAGACCTAAGAGCTCATTCATCAATTTTTTCCATCGAAGGCGGAGGCGGTCTGCTTCCCGATTGCGATGAGCTTGTGACGCTTCACAAGGCAGGACTTCGCGTGATGGGTTTGGCTTGGGATTCCAACGAGCTGTGCGCATCTTCCGAGGAAAACGGCAAATACGACTACGGTCTTACTCCCGAGGGCAAGCGACTGATAGGCAATCTTTGTGAGCTCGGTATAACCGTTGACGTATCTCATATGTCTGACAAGGCTATATATCAAACTCTTGAGGTGTGTCCTTTGCCTGTTATAGCAACCCACTCAAATTTCCGCGGCGTTGCCGCCGTGCCGAGAAATATCCCATATGAGCTTGCGAGTGAAATCTCAGCACGGGGTGGGGTTATAGGAATCAGTCTTTACCCACCGCATCTCAACGTCTCGGGCATAGCAACGGCAGACGATATATTACGGCACGTAGATTATGCGCTTGATAAGCTGGGAGAGTACTCTGTCGGACTTGGTTTGGACCTGGACGGAACCGACGGACTTTACCCGGAGGGCTTTGACGAAACCTTCTCTGTTCACGACAGACTTTGCAAAATTCTGATTGACCGATACGGTGATGTGTGTGCCTCTCGGATTATGGGAGAAAACGTCACCGATTTCCTAAAGGGTGCGCTCTAACAGGTTCGAATGTTTTGAGATTTCAAACCTCACAAAAACGTCTTATCGGCTAGCAAAGAAATTCGATATTCCGAGCCGCACAGCAAATAAGCGCAACTCACCTCAATTCTTGGAAACACGCCGATATTAAATTATAAAAGACAAAGCAAGAGCCTCGCGGTAAAAAGTCCGCGCGGCTCTTGCTTTTACGATAGGTTGACGTCCATAAATAAAACCTGCAAAGAGTGTTGCAAAATGCTGCAATACGCGTAATGCAAGAAAGCAGAACGCGACACGGCTTCGGTCATCGGAGAAAATACAACCCTTACATTATATGATAATGAACAGGCGCGAGCAAATCAACGCTTGCCTATTCTGCGTATATCGGAAGATATTTCGGCTCCCGAAAGATAGGCGCTTGTAATACGCTTCGCTGTGGCAAAATCCTCGTTAGTGAAGCATATATAAGAGCCAAGGGCTGCCCTGTCAATATCAGCGCACTTATCTCCCATATAGGTTAAAGCCGAATTGAGAATAATATTTCGGTGCCCATATTCGCGAATGATTGGGAATTTTGCTCCGCGGCGGTCCTCAAGCTCCGCTCTGCCGCATTTACCGCAACCGAAATTCTCCTTTATGAAGCATCTTTCGGTAAGCATAAGCGGAATTCTGCCCATAGCGAATATAAATCCGCCTATATCTCTGACCTGAGGAACCGTCAGCTCTGCTGAGGGAATTGCGAACTCCGCCCCCAAATGCTTTAACACCGACAGCGTGTATGGATTAAAGACGTTCAGCCTTATATCTGCGACGGCATTCATAGAAAATCTTCTGCAAATTGGAAGATGCCCTATATTACCCGCAAGACACGTGCTTATACCGAACTCTGCCGCGCTTTTTAAAAGCTCATATACCTCGGGAAGCTCGCTCTCGGATATAACGGGCGGGAGCATAATGCCAAGCCGATGAGCGCCAACAGAAGCCAAAATCAATTTTCGCTCCGCTTCCGTAAACTCAAAAAGAGCATCCACAGGAACGAATATCAGCTGAGCCTCACCGACAAGCCTATTATTGTCACGGATAAGCTTAAGGAGAAGGCTGACGTTGCGGAATGACGCTATGATTTTGCCAGAATAATCGACACGCCCCCCTGTATTTGACAATATATAACTGTACTTGGAAGCTGCATTATCGCTTTGCTCTGCGCTTTGAGCACTCGCCTTTGCCAGAGGTTCAAGAAGCCTATTCTCCAAATCCCCGGCAGCAGCTCTGCGCAAGGCGTTAATTGCCGATACCGGCATATTCAGCCCCTCGTCAAGCTCCAGCTCTATATCCTTTGGCAATAGCTCAAACGGAGTATTTCCCATTTTGCAAAGCCTCATTTTCAAGCTGTCCGCATCAAGCGGTGAGGTTATCGCATCGGTGGGAATATCGCCTGATGCTATAGCATGAATTTCGGAAGAAGCATTCACATTACGAAGCCAGCGAGGCGTAAGGCTCGCCGAAAGTGTCAGCTCCGAGGGCATCCCTCTTTTGAATTTCGCTCGTGCGCAGAGTCTTAGACCCGGAAGCCTCGCCGCTTCAATTTCCATAGTTCGCGATGCACGCTTATCCTCAGCAGTGCGAACCCCTGTCATTCCAGACTCGGTTTTGCCCGTAAAGTAACCGTCCGTGAATCCGTCTCTTGAAAATGCCCGCTCAAGCTCGGAAAGTTCTCTTTCGGTTGCATTTCTGCCCTCATCGAGAAGGCGTCTGAAAATACGTGTCACGGTGTATACGTATTCAGCGGATTTCATTCTTCCCTCTATCTTAAGAGAAGCAACTCCCGCGCTTATAATCTCTCGAATATGCGATGCCAGCGTTAAATCCTTAAGAGAGAGCGGATATTTACCGTTTGCATACGGCAGGCGGCACGGTTGAGCGCATTCACCTCTGTTTCCGCTCCTTCCGCCTACAAGTGACGAGAAAAGGCACTGTCCCGAATGGCAGACACACAGTGCACCGTGTACGAAAATTTCGATCTCGGGCTTGCATTTTTCGGTTATATCCTTTATATCCTTGAAGCTGCATTCACGAGCCAGAACGACTCTTTCGCAGCCAAGAGAATACGCCTGGTCCGCGCCGAGAGAATTGTGTATGCCCATCTGGGTAGAGGCGTGAAGCTCAAGCGTCGGATATTTTTCCTTTATAAGCGCGGTAAGCCCCAGGTCGCAAACTATAACGGCGTCCACTCCAAGCTTTGAGAGCATACCTACGTACTCAAGGGCCTGCTCGATTTCCTTCTCATATATCAGGGTGTTTACAGTTACGTAAAGCCTGACACCTGATGCGTGGCAAATTTTAACGGCGGCTTTCAATTCATCTTCGTCGAAATTTTTAGCAAAAGCTCTTGCACCGAACCTTTTTCCGCCAATATATATAGCGTCCGCACCTGCGCTGATTGCACTCATAAGTGCCTTCATATCACCGGCAGGAGCAAGCAGCTCCGGAAGCTTATCGGATATTTTCAAGTCGCCGTCTCCTTTCATTATAAATCGGTTTATCAAATCATTGCGCATCAGCGCAGCTACGGTATTCTCTTGCGGTGATTATACCGATGATTTTTTATTAGCCGTCGCAACCACGTCCGCATCCAAGCCGCAAACGCCCTTGATGATAATCTGACCTACCTCAACCGTATCAGGCGCTGACGTGCTGTTTATTTCTCTCATTACGTCAAAAATTCTTTTTTTCGGAACAGCAACCGAGGTTTTGACCGCAACCACTTCACCGTCATTGCATCTCATAGTAGAGGTTACCGTTCTTCTTGGGTCGGTGCATTCGGTTACAGCGTATTTTTCACCTCTCGGACAAAGGTTTCCCTCAACGGATATCACATTGCCGTCATCGGAAAGCTCTGCCGTAAGAGCGCAGCCTCTGGGACATACTATACATATCAGCTCTCTTTTCATCCTCATGCCCTCTCAAATTCTATACTAAAGTCAAGAGTGCCGCTCTCAACCTCGGAAATAATCTTTTTGGAAAGTGCCACAGTTTCCATTTCGGCAGGTGCGAGTCTTTGCTTTTTCTTCGCAAGCACTACACGCTCCCCGTCCTTAACCACAATTTTTACGTTTCGGTATACGTCAGCGGTTCTGAAATATACGAGAGTATCCTTGGTTTCGGTTATCCTCTGCGGTACTGTATAGCGTATTTTTCCGTCTGCTTTCAAAGCAATGTCGATATTCTTTTCGGACACACCCTTTATGTAATTTGCGGCAGCGCGACCTGCAATGTCAGACTCCTCGGAAACATAGTCAACCAGGTCATGAACGTGAAGGACGTTACCGCAGGCAAATATACCCTCTACCTCGGTTTGTCTGTCCCCGTCCACTATCGCACCGTTGGTCACCCTGTCAAGCGTTATTCCCGCAGATTTTGTCAGCTCGTTTTCGGGAATAAGTCCACAGGACAAAAGCAGAGTATCACAGGGAATATACTGTCGGGTTTCATCAATCGGCCGTCTGTTTTCATCCACCTTAGCAACGGTAACTCCGATAAGTCTTTCTTTACCGTGTATCTCCACTACCGTATGGCTGAGCATAAGCGGAATACCAAAATCATTCAGGCACTGCTCTATATTTCTGGCAAGACCGCCGGAATACGGCATTAGCTCGCAAACAGCCTTCACCTTGGCACCTTCAAGCGTCATTCTTCTCGCCATTATAAGACCTATATCTCCCGAGCCGAGAATCACAACCTCACGACCGGGCATATAGCCCTTCATGTTGACGAATTTCTGCGCCGTTCCTGCTGTGAAAATTCCGGCCGGACGCGAACCTGCAATGTTCAATGCTCCTTTCGGTCTCTCACGGCAGCCCATTGCCAGAATCACCGATTTAGCCGCTACCTTGAATATGCCAAGCTCCTCGTTCTCGGCAGTGACGGTCTTATCTCTGTCAACCGAAAGAACCATGGTGTTTAGCATATACGGTATTCCGAGTTCCTTTACCGTCTTCTCGTACCTATAAGCATATTCAGGACCTGTAAGCTCCTCTCCGAAGCGGTGAAGGCCAAATCCGTTATGTATACATTGACGAAGTATTCCTCCGAGGTTATCGTCACGCTCAAGTATCATTATTTTTTCTATTCCGGCTTCGTGCGCCGCTATTGCCGCAGCCATTCCCGCAGGACCGCCACCAACAACGACCAGGTCGTATTCAAGCATCCTTATTCCGCTCATTTCAAAACCTCCTTGGTTTTTCCTACGTTTAAGTAAGAACCCTTCCCGGATTTAGTAACGTCTGCATAATCAATTCCGAGCTCTCTTGAAAGTATCTCTACGATATAAGGCGTACAGAATCCACCCTGGCATCTTCCCATTCCGGAGCGCGTTCTGCGCTTTACTCCGTCAATGTCAGAAGGCTTTGGATTCGTTCTTATTGCCTCTACTATCTCGCCCTCGCTGACAATCTCACAGCGACATATCACGTGAGCATATCTTTTATCCTTTGCTATAATCGCATTCTTCTGCTCGTCGGAAAGCTCACGGAAATAATGCATAGGCTTTCGAGTTCCGCAGAATTTATCGTTTTTTACAAGCTCACAACCCGCCTTACCAAGAAGCGATACCACGTATTCGGCTATCGCAGGCGCGGATGACAGACCGGGGCTTTCTATTCCGGCACAATTTATAAATCCGTCCCTCTCGTTGATTATAAAGTCACCGGTTGAACCCACCGAACGAAGACCTGTAAACGAGGTAATAACCTTGCCCAAATTTATTCCCGAAACCTGCTCCGAAGCCTTGGCGCGTATCTGTGCAAGTCCGCTTTGCGTAGTAGCAGTGTCGGTTTTATCGAATATATCTTCGGCAGTGGGGCCTAAAAGAAGATTGCCGTCAACGGTAGGAGTTACCAATATCCCCTTGCCCTTTTCAGACGGACATCGGAATACCGTATGAGACACTGTTGCACCACACTCCTTATCGAGAAGCATATATTCTCCTCGCCGCGCGATGACCTCAAAGCTATCGTCTCCGGCCAAGCGAGCAATCTCGTCCGAATATACGCCCGCACAGTTTATCACGTATTTAGCCTCAACCGACCGTTCACCTGCACCGACTACGTATCCGGAAGCTGCCTTTTCTATGGAATCTACCTCAAAGTTGAGCATAAGCTCGGCACCGTTATCCATAGCATTGCCAACGCCTGCCATGCAAAGCTCATACGGGCATATAATAGCACCCGTGGGAGCGTGAAGTGCCGAGGTTACCCCGTCGCCTATATTTTTCTCAAGCTTAAGAATTTCATCACGCTCAAGCAGACGCAGCCCCTTCACTCCATTTTTTATTCCTCTTTCAAGAAGCCCTTCGAGAGTTCTTTTATCCTCGTCGGAGAAGCCTACTACCAAGGAACCGTTTTTGACGTACCTTACACCAAGCTCATGTGCTGTCTGCTCCATCATCTCGGAGCCTCTTACGTTAAGTTCGGCCTTAAGAGTGCCCTCCTTCGCATCAAAGCCTGCGTGAACTATGGCACTGTTTGCGCGTGTTGCTCCTAGTGCAACGTCCGAACGCGCCTCAAGAATAACTGTATTGAGCTTGTATTTCGTCAGCTCTCTGGCTACCAATCCGCCAACAACTCCCGCTCCTATAACAGCAACGTCATACATAAGCAACCTCTTTTCTGCAGCGCGTGACGCGCGCGTTTAATTTTGCACGACTATTATAACACACGCCACACAAGTTTTCAATATACACGCGCAGAAAATATCAACCGCACTGTGAAAAAATACGGAGCATATGGAATTTAATGAAAATCTGTGCGATGAGCACTGGCAAATCAATCCATTAAAACCTTATGAGCTCGTCTCTGTCCTGCACGAAAACACAAAACGGAGAGGCCGCAGATTATGTGCCTCTCCGTTTCAGCCGACAAATTGCGGCTTTATATCATAAATCTGTTCGGCAAAAAGATACGTCAACCGGTCTCCACCTTTGCCGAGGAAATATCCACCTCTACGTCTATGAGCTTCCCATCTCTTTCCACGTTGAAGCTTATTTCGCTTACCTTCTCGCTGCTTTTTCTTGCCGTAAGCATAGCATCAATAACGCTGAATTGACGGTATATTTCATAGGTCTTTCCGTCTATGGTTATTGAATTTATTATATCGTTGACCTTGAGCGAGCCATACGCTGCCCCCTTGGAATCAACCGTCGCGACGATTACTTTTTCGCGCTTGTGCACTTTTCCGGTTTCTTTATCATATTCCGTATAGGCATCTGAAATATTAACCTCAATTTCAAGCATGACTCTTTTTACCGAGTCAGAAGCGGAATCAAGCGAATCGTAATATATGATATTGTCCGCCACGTTTTTCGCTACGTTTGAGGGAATTGCATATCCGATATTATCGACGCTTGTACTCGACATTTTGGCATTTACAATGCCTATAACCTCTCCCTCGTCGTTAAAGAGTCCACCTCCGGAATTTCCGCTGTTAACAGCCGCATCGGTTCTCATAACGCGCAGTTTTATATTTTCCGAGCCCGCGGAGCTTGTTATATCAATAGTTTCGCTGTCGACGTTTACCGTTCCCACCGTAGCTGAAATTCCCTCCGCCTCGGGATTTCCGATTGCTATTGCAGTATCAAGAACGCAAACCTCGTCAGAATTTGCGAAAGTTGCCTCCATGGCGTTGCTTTTAATCAAAGTTTCGCTTCCGCGAACTCTGAGCACCGCAATGTCATAATTAACCGAACCGCCTATATACTCCGCAGGGATTGCATAATCGGAATACTCCTGACCGTAAAGATACACGCTTATATCGTCGCTTATTTTATTCGCGGTGTTGGACGAAGCGTTATGAACAACGTGATAGTTGGTGATAATATATGCATCACCCTTATCCTTGTCAAGCTTATATATCACACCCGAGCCGTAAGCCGGTTTTTTATCTGTCTTCGTACCGCCCTGATAGGTATAGGTTACACGGAACACCGAGCGTATGCTGACAGCAGACAAAAGACCTCTGCCGGCGGCAAGAATATTCTTGGAATAATTGGAATTTATATTCTCAATAACGGTAGTACCGCCACTCTTAACGGTTATGTTTTTTTCGATACCGTTAAGAAGCTTTTCCACCTCCGCACGAGTCATATATTCGCTATCGTCTTCCGAGACGCCCACAAGAGACTCTAAGTCAACCAACGCACAGGAGCTCATTGAAAGCGCCATCGCGATAACTACTGTCAAAGCAAAGAGCTTTATTACTACTTTTTTCATACACCCTCCATATGTAATGAGGCTAATTTAAGCTTTTCAACTGCTTGAATTATTTTAACACGATTTTATTAAAATGGTGTTAATAAAGGATAAATACGCTCTAAATTTTAAACTATCTGTGATACTTACTGGGCGAAACTCCGGTCGCAGCCTTAAACGCTTTCGAAAAATGATATATATCGTAAAATCCGCACTCGTCGGCTATTTCTCCTATGCTCTTCTCTCCGAGCTCTATCAAATCAATTGCTTTTTCAATGCGCACACCGAGAAGATATTTATGCAAAGGAAGTCCTGTGGATATTTTGAGAAGGTCGCTTATGTAGTTGGGATTATATCCGAATGCATCGGCAATCTCCTTGTTGGTAAGCTTTCTGTGACTGTTCTCGTGTATATACTCGAAAACCTTATCGAACACGGTGTCTCTTCGGTTCAGAGCGTTGAGCTTTATGCATCTCATGCACTCAATCAGAACCTGAGAGAAGATTCCCGAGGTTTCCATCTCGTAGAAAATGACCTTCTTCGTATATGCCGAGAATATTTTATTGAGCTTGTTTTCAACTCGGTGTACTCTCGGCAAATAAATAGGTAAATTGAGCTCAGTTATGTCTGAAAACTCGACACGCTCCAGTATGTATTTCTCCTTAAAGTACTGAGCCGATACCGGATGTATGGGAAATTTCAGATTTGCCATATTCTGAGTGTAATCGTAATTCACGACGATATAAGTAACGAATGGACTCGCCTTCTTTTCCGCACCGGCTTTCTCCTCACCCTCGATAACTGTATCATCGTTATCACTTGCCTTTGCAGGCTGCGCTGCGTTTTTTGAGGTCTGGCTTTCCGCCGGCGAGAGAACCGCGTATGTCACGCCCGCCGGTATAATAACGAGTGCTCCTTTTTGCATTTTATAGACAACTCCGTCCATAAAAATCTCTCCCTCACCCTCGGTGCAAAAGAAGAGTCTGCAATCCCTGGGCGCTACGGAATTAACCTTTGCTCCCTCGTTTATGACAAGCTTCTGCGCGTGTCTGACAAACGGTTTAATCTCGGAAAATTTCATTATTGTTACCTCTTGTTATATCTAAAATTCCGTGTGAATTGATACAGTAAAAATTCCGTCGCTTAGCCTGCGGCTTGGGCACCGTCAGCCGTATCGGCATACGGCAAGGCGGTCAAACGATTGCTAGGCGCGAAATATGCCTGTGCAAATATGGGAAATTTACAAAAAAATCGCTATTTTCTACATTGATTATACCATAAAAAATGTTAAAATCAATATAGTTATAAAAAATATTATACAAAAGAGGGTTGAATTTATGATTGAAAGAAAAATTAAGCCTACTGCCAAAATTGCTACGTTTGCTGTTGTTCACGGTACATATTTTGGACAGTTCGAGGGTCTTGAAGCATCGCTTCAGGGTTATCACAACGAGTTTGTCGAGATGATTAAAAAGAACGGCGTTGAGGTCGTTGACTACGGAATGATTCAAGAAAATGACGTTGCCTTTGAGGTAGCTGATAAAATCGAAGCAGAACACGTAGACCTTATTATGTGCAACATGATAACCTACGCAACCTCCTCCGTATTCTCTCCTATAATCCAAAACTGCAAGGCACCTATGATTCTTGTTGCGCTCCAGCCTCTTTCTGCTCTTGATTACAACAAGGCATCAACACGTATGCAGCTTGAGAACGACAACATCTGCTCGGTTCCTGAGTTTATCGGTGTTGCATACCGCATGAACAGAAAGATTTACGACGTTATAATCGGCACGCTTTACAACGATGCTAAGGCTGAAGCTGACATCGCTAAATGGTGTAACATTGCCAAGGCTCTTCACGGCCTCAAGGGTGCGCGTATGGGTCTTATGGGACATACCATGGAGGCAATGTACGACATGCACGCAGACCCCACCGCAATAGCTTCTGCATTCGGTCTTCACGTTCCGCTGCTTGAGGTTGACGACGTTGTTGAGGTTTACAATGAGGTTACAGAAGAAGAAATCCAGGCTAAGATTAAGGTAATCGACGCTGAGTTCGATATGCCCGAACCCAAGAGTGACCCCGTTACCTCCAAGCTTACCGACGAGGACAAGTATCAGGCAGCGAAAACCGCTTGCGCTCTTGACAGATTCGTCGAAAAATACAAGCTCACCGGTCTTGCATACTACTACGAGGGTCAGCCCGATTCTATTCAGCGTAAGGTTGCCACCACCTTCATCGTAGGAAACTCCATTCTCAACGCTCAGGGTATTCCCATGTGCGGAGAGTTCGATATAAAAACTCTTATTGCGATGCTTATAATGGACAGACTCGGAATCGGCGGAAGCTTTGCCGAGTTCCATCCCTTCGATTTCGCAGAGGACTTCATTCTCGTCGGTCACGACGGACCTCACCATCTTGCAATCGCTGAGGGCAAGCCTGTTCTCCGTTCGCTTAAAAAGTATCACGGCAAGCCCGGTCACGGTGCATCCGTTGAGTTCAAAATCAAAGAAGGCCCCATTACCATGCTTGGCATCACCCAGACCGCAAACGGCGGATTCAAGTTCGTTATCGGAGAGGGTCTTTCCAAGAAGGGACCGATTCCTCCCACAGGAAACACCAACACCCGCGGATTCTTCGAGCCGGACACCAAGACCTTCATCAAGAAATGGGTCATGGAGGGTCCCACTCATCACTATGCACTCGGCGTAGGCCATCACGCAGAGGAAATCAAGCATATAGCTGATATACTCGGCATTGAGGCGGTTATAGTTAAGTAATTTCGGCCGGTGCTGTAACTCTGCTACACGGGGCTGTCGATTGGCAGCCCCTGATTTAACTCTATTAAATTTCAGGAGCTTGTACTATGGGAGAATACAAAGGAAAATACACATACGAGGGCAATCCTCATGATGGCGACCCATACAGAGCGGCTTATCTTGAATCGGTAAAACGCTTTATCGCAAATGGCAATGCAGAATGTGCAAAAACCAAAGTCGCTATCGGTGAATTTGGGGAAGGTGAGGCTTTCATGCCCCCCGAAAAACTTATTGAAAATCCCGAAAAATACAGATTAGCCTTACTTGATATGGTTGGCGCTCCTTTCGGAAACGCTTATCCGCAAAACGTCCCTACGTTCTCTCAGGACTACGTTGCGACCGACGATATGTGCGAAATTTACAGACTCAAGGTTGAGGTAATGCAGGATTTCTTCTTCTACGGAATCCTTATGAAGCCTATCGGAATTAAAGAAAAAACACCGCTCATCGTTGCTCAGCACGGAGGCGGAAGTCTGCCAGAGGTATGCACTGATATGAACGGCACGAGCGTTTACGGTCAGTTTGCAAGGCGCGCACTTGAAAGAGGCTGCACGGTGTTTGTTCCTCAGCTTCTTTTGTGGACGTTTGACATGGACGTTGGTGAAAAGCGCGTTGCCGTAGACCTTCCTTACAAAAGGCGCGACGTAGACTACTCCCTCAGAGCCATGGGACTGAGCATTACAGGACTTGAGATATTCTGTATACGCCGCTCAATAGACGCACTTTCCGCAGAAGAGTATATTGACGAGAACCGCATCGGAATGATGGGTCTTTCCTATGGTGGATACTATACTCTTTACACCGCCGCGCTTGACACCAGAATCAAGTCTGCTTACGCCGCAGGCTTCTATAACGACAGAAGGCACGTTGCTTTCAACGACTGGAAATACACCGAATATTTCCCAGACCTTTCCGACGCACAGGCCTCTGGACTTGTTGCCCCGAGAAGACTTGCAGTTGACGTAGGCAAAACCGACCCCGTGTTCGATTTCTCCAGGGCTCCCGATGAGGCAGACAGAGCAAGAATATATTTCGATGCTTACGGCGCGAAGGATAATTTCCGTTTCACTCTGTGGCCAGGCGGACACAAATTTGACGAGAGCGGCGAGGGCTTTGAATATTTCTTCGCAGGGCTCGGACTTTAATTCGCATTTATCATACTACAAAATTTTCATCGCAGTACTGCCGGAACTTGAAACGCAGCCGTTCCACTTCCCAATTTTGACCGTCGCCGTACACGGCAACGGGAAATATAGCAATACGGAAATATACGAAAAGCATCAAGCGAAACCAAAGGCACCAACCGCCAGGTTTATACCTGTAAATCTAACAGAATATTTATAATTTTCAAGGCGATAATCGCATTTTGCGACTATCGCCTCTTCTTTGTTTGGTGCTGGCTAAATTTTAGCCACCTATTTAAGCGCCACTTGAACATTTGACCTCTACTATGCTACAACTATTCGTTTCAAGCTTTTTAATCATTTAGTAAGGGTTTCAATTGCGATTCTCATGCCAAGCTTGAATGCGTAGCAGAATATACTCCTATTCGGTGCAAGCGCAAACGCTTGGTGCTATGCACTACGTTCGCAAAATGCGAACCACCGCGGAGCAATCTGCGCTCACTCGCTTACAAGCGAGCTTGTAGCCTTGTTTCGCTTGATTATCCGCACACTCGCCAAGGCTAGCGTATTCACTCCAGCAGTCATGGAACTTTTCGAAGATCTCCTTCTGTTCATCGCTGAAGCTTTTCTCCAAGTCCTCGTGATGACGCGCCATATACCCGAGGAGTTCTTTCATTTCCTTCGAATTCGTCCTGCTGTCCTCTTGCGGTATTATGTTTCCGTGCCACAGTTCTTTGATTATGCTTTCCATTGGTCGCACCTCCTATTAGCACAACACAATACCACATAACTTTCGAAAAGTCCAGCATTTTTAAAGGAATAGTTGTATAACGATATTATTATACATATAAATTTTATTTTATTACATTCAGATTGAGCAATCGAGAACGAATTGCACCGTTACTCCTCCGATGTATCGCACTGAGTTCTTTGATTGTTTTGCCTTCTTGATACTCGGTCAATAACTGTTCATCTTCCTCCGATGTCCACTTTAGTCCATGATTAGGATATCTGTTATCTTGTGCATCCCTAGATTTAAGCCTATCATCAAAATATACCGACATCTCAAATAACTGTAATTTCAAATCTTCACTCAAACCTTCCACAACCTCGCCGGTAACTACATTAACACTTTCACTTAATCCTTGCAGAATATTTATGTATGTAGCAAGTCTTTGTTTAAAAGGTTTTTTCTGTTCTTTTATCGGTATCAGTTCTTCATTTATTGAAAGTGCGCTATTTTCATTAATGATTTCATATTGATTGTTCTCGAATCTCTTTGAAACAACTATTTCTCCTGCTTGGTTCAACAAATCGTAATTAATACTCAATTTATCAAGTTTTTTCAAAACGGTTGCTTCTCCAGAAACCGGAAATCCTGTTCGTGGAGCTTTTACTCCAAACAATTTATATCCAAGATATTTATTTAAAATCAAAGCAGCATTTCCGGATACGTTATAATAGAATCCGCTCTGCTTTATAGTAATAACGCCGTCGTTGTACAAACGAATTGACGAATCACAAACAACATTGTTTTCTACCTCACAGAAATCATTTCCATCAGAATCACACCACTCGTTAACAATACTGACAATTGCTGCTCCATAACTTTCAATAGTCTTCTTACCTATTAACACTTTTTTTGAGTATAAATCTTGAATTGACCTTGGTAGTTCCTTGCATATACTAACGATGGCTTTGTTTCTTAGTATGTTCCAGAAAACGAGATTTCTAACCTTCGCCTGCTCCTCTGCGAAATTCCTGAGTTTCGTTGCTAAACCATTTAATTTTTTATTACTAAAATATTTCATAAGAGCATTTCCCTTCAAATTAGAATTCCATCACAATGGTCAATCTCATGTTGTATTATCTGTGCCGTCCACCCAGTATAGGTTTTCGTGCGCGCTTTCATATCCAAGGTCTGATATTGCACCTTGATAGTCTTATATCGCTTGCACTTACGGGGGCCGCCGAGAAGCGACAGACATCCTTCCTCTGTTTCGTATATGCCTGATTTAGCTACAATCTCGGGATTAAGCATAACCGTATATGTAGGAGCTCGTCCACTCTCATCAAGAAAGGCTATAATGCGCTTACGCACACCAATCATGTTGGCTGCCATGCCGACACAGCTTTCTCTGTGCGCCATCAGCGTATCCAGTAAGTCCTGTGCGATCTGCAAATCTTCTTTTGTTGCGACCTCTGATTTTCCTGCAAGGAATATCGGATCGTGTATTAGTTCTCTGATCATTTCATTCCAGCCCTGACTCTTTCTTTATTCGCGCAAACACATTGCTTAAGTTCGGATCAAAATCTCCGTCAAAACGTTTGTAAGCCCATCTACAACAACGCAAAGCATTTTCATATTCTTTCAGATCGCAATATGCCGCTGCAACCGAGGTTAGTAATACAGGAGTTATAAAATCTTCCCCATATTTTCCTTTTGCGTAAGAAAACAATTCTATCGCTTTATTAGGCCTTTTCTCATAACGATAGCAAGACGTTATTCTCGGTAAAATGTATTTTAGAGTCTCTTCATCACATAATTCAACAGCCTTTTCATAAAAAGCAATTGCGTAGTCATATGTATAACTCTCTTTGAACTTGTCTCCTTCGGATATCAAATCTTTTAAACTATATGAAGATAGGTCTAATGTTTTTAAATATAACTGATTCAATTTTCTTTGCAGAGTTTCGTGAACAACCATATAATCTCGATCAATCCACTTGGAGTTATTTCTTGTATATGTTTTTCCGTTATATACAATCTCAGCCATCCCTAAACCCTCCGTTTATAATGAACTTTTTCAACCGCAAAATACAGCAATTGCTTTCGAGGCAAATTCAGCGGTTCCACCTCCGTACTTATCGATGTTCTTCTTGAATCGCTCGTCGGCAACATACATCTTGCCAAGACCTGCGAGAATTTCGTCTGTGCAGGTGTAGTAGTTGGCGCTAATGTGTGCCTGAAGCCTGGCAACAAGTGCCTGAGCCTCTGCAGAATCCGCACTCGCACCGCTAACCTTACACTCAGCGAACTCGGCAAAGATCGCCATCAATTTCTCGTTTGCCTCAACCCACTTTTCTTTTGTGTAGTTCTTTGTTTTCTGCTCGTGCTCACGGTAGGCATCAGTATCACCCCAACGTTCGCGAGCTTCGGTTTCATAATTCTTCATTTATATACCTCGCAAATCTTTGCAAGTATTTTTCACGCCTAGTAAACCTCGCAATTCAAGATTTCATTCGACACAATCTAATGACAATAAATTCGTTTATTTTCCTTCAGATTTCATTTTTGAATATAATTTTAAAATAACTTGACGATTTGATTCTCGCTCTTTTTTAGCCTTTTGCTCAGCAAGGACATCAAGAAGGACAATTTTTAAGAACGCATAATTATCACTGCATTCTTCCTCGGTATATGTATGTATTCCTCCACTCAATAACGAATATAATGGACCATATATTCCATCATCAATAGCAAGATAAGAACGAATTTTTTGAATTTTATCATGTCCGCCAAGCTTTTTGAATTCTTCTTCAGAAACATCAATATTCGTTTCATTCTGCTTAAATACAGACAGCATTAATGTTTCATACACTCTACGCATATAAGTGTATGCCGCAACAAAATATCCAGAACTTGCACAAATGTCCGCTTTATAAATCTGATTAAAACTTTCTTCGTCAATCAAGTCATTCTTTTTATATTTTTTCAATTCGTCTCTGCTTACGTCATAAAAAGAAGGATATTGGGCAATTTTTACTATTTCAGAACCATTATGATAAAATGCATATAGAAGTTTTTTGCCACAAGTCGGACATTCATAAGATAATAATCTAGTTGCTCCGCAATATGATTTTCCAGGTCCGTTTGGATATTCATTTCGTCCCAACAATTCTACGGTAACATTGCCTTGGAAAACAAAAGTTTTTTCTTGTTTACATACAGGGCAGTATAAATCTAAGCTTTTTATTGCATCAGTACTACAAGTAAGGCTCAAATAATCCGAAAAACCTATCCCCTTTAATTTGCAATATAACCCATCATTTTTTTGAAAACTATAGAATTTCTCTTTTAATTCTATATTCATATTACTGTCTCCCATTCATTATCTTTAACTTTTCTAAAATTTCCTCATCTGCCGGGCAGAACTCGTAGTTTGGAATCTCGCTCGGTGTGATCCATTGTATATCATTGTGCTCGATTTTCTGTGGTTCTCCTTCGGCTATTGTAGCGTTGAACAACGTCAAGTGCACCGTCAAATCGGGATATTCGTGTACAACATCCATAAACACGTCACCGACAGAAAGAAGAACATTCAATTCTTCCTTGCACTCTCTGATGAGTGCTTGTTCTTTACTCTCGCCCAATTCCACCTTACCGCCAACGAACTCCCAGAGGAGACCTCTTGCCTTGTGTGGCGGTCGTTGGCAGATCATAAATTTATCATTATTCCATATAAGGGCGGCTACTACTTCGGTTATTTTCATATTTCATCTATTCCCAAACTCTTCAAATATTGATAACTTCCTTCATAGAACTCGGGCAGACGTGTGCTATCTTCCCAGAAGCCGTTAAGAGTTTTATTGGAATTTCCTTCGGGCACGCAGATAACCATTCCCGATCTCGCACGAGTAAGCAGAACACGATATGCATTAAGCATATATTTCATAAGCTCCTGTTTGCTTTCGGTGTCGCCCTTTTGCTCAGTCCATTTTGTCTGTCCGTTGAATCTGTGGAAGCTCCATTTGTCGCCTTCGCATCTCATATCGGCATCCCAAAGAACACAGGTATAGTCAAGCTCCAAACCTTGAACTTGAATCTCAGTAGCTGCGTCTTCGAGATAATTCGAAGATCTTACATCAGCTTTATCATCAAGGAACCAATGAACTGCATTTTCGTCACCAGAAGGAAGAATATGTACTGCCAAAGGCTTGAATCTTGCGGATTCCTTTGTC